>JAUWSR010000222.1 GCA_030609975.1 Acidobacteriota bacterium
AGCCTTAGCCGCAGGGCTCAAGGAAGAACTCTACGGAAAACCGGAAGGCGATGAAGGCTATCCGCAGTGGCAGGCGGTCGATTTTTATAACTCTGTAGCCAAAGCCAGAAACCGCCTATTCAAAGAAGAAAAAGTACACGCGAAACCTGCCGGATTGCAGCCTCTCAATCCCTAGGTTATATATCATCTAAGATCGTGGATGCAATTCTGAACCGGTCCGCAAAACAAATTTCCCTGAATATTTTTTATTTGTAGGTCGAGGTAAAAGCCGACCCTTAATTTTGGACTTGTGGTTCAAATTTGGATAAAACCGTTCACACAAGAGGGCCATAGTGGCAAAAAAAAGGCCTGCCTCCAGCATCATGATCTATGATGCCGGAAGACAGGCCTTGGTTGAACTTAGCTACTGAATCTCGTTTTAGAAGTATCCGTAGTCCCAGGACAAACCGACACTCAGAGTAAAATAGCTGTGGTTGATCGATTCGTTCAATCCCGCTGCAATGCCGCTGCTGGAAGTCAGAGAGTAATGATACTTGGCTCCTGCATAGGCGTTAATATCGGGATTGAGGGGGAAGAAGATCCCGACTTCAGGGGCAAAACCGAATCCCCATTTGGTCGACTGAAAAGCCAATATATTGACCTCGAGCCTTTCTTCTACGGCCATCAGGCCGCCATTTATTCCCACTGAAGCGTGCAAGCCACCGCGGTCACCGAGATAATAATGGGCACCAACCATGATGGGAAAAGAATTGATGTAGTTCCAATGTTTCCCCGTAAGATGCCCATCGTACCCCTCAATCTCTTGCCCGAGTTCCACGGTACTAACGGACTCGCCGTTCATCACGTGCCATCCAAAATAGAAACTGACAGCAACCTGCTCTCTTACGAAGCGACGGTATTCAAAGCTGAATCCCCTGAAGCTGGTACTGCTGCTGGCGATAAAATCCTTGGTTCCGCCCATGGGAAAAGAAATATCCCAGCCAAAAATGCTGGAGTTGCTCTGTGCACTCACCGGGAGGGTGAATGCGGCCAACAGGGCAGCTATAAGTCCGATCTTTGCAGCTGATTTAATAATTTTATTCATTTTCATCTCCATATGTGTTTCAGGCTTCTCTTACTATCTACCCAAATAAGAGGACTGCCTGTAGGCCTGTTCGATGTCCCGCACGATCCGTGAGCTAGTTGTGGACGCATTCGAACTCACCAATCCATTCATAGCCGCTGTCCATAGAGCGGGGATATCCACACTAGCCCCTGGATTCACGACTTCAGGATCGAACATGTCGATAAAGACCGTCCCTGTAGTGAAGCTGGTAACGACCGGGTAAGGATACCACCAACCATATCCGGGTCCCCAGCCCCATCCGGGCCAAGGCCACCAACCGCCTCCGGGAACCCAGCCTACGGAAGTGGTGGTTTGTCTGGTCTTGCTCACGACGACCAGCGCATCCGCACCATTGGCAACCGGATCAGCCTCACGAACATAGCCGAGATTAGACATTTGTTTTTCGACTTCGTTGAGGATAAGGCTGTCAAACTGATCTGTTGTTTCGTCAGAACCTTCTCTCTCGAATACCTGATCAGGCATAGCGTAGGTTCTGATCTGAGAGAAGTCTACACCTGCATCATAAAATGTGAAGACAACATCAGATTCCGAAACATCCTTGGAACCCCCGGGGTAGCAAGCCCACACCGAACCCAATAAGGCCAATGTGGCAACTATCCCGAACAATTTGAGGTAATACGTTTTTTTAATCATTCCTTTATAAACCTCCTGATTTAAAAGTATACGAATGACTCATGATAAAGTTATTATAAGAGCCGTCAATGACTCTGTCTATTGGACCTTAGTCGTATATGCCAAAATTGGTGGCCCTACTGGATTTTTACTTTTGAATTCCATCCTCATCATTGATGGCGTCCGCAAAGAGAGCATCCCTTAACGCGTTCTCTTCCCTTCTAACCTGAATTATTCAGGCTAATTACCTTATATTTACTTTTCAGGGCTGGAAGTTGAGCTCTAAGCGCTAATTTTAGAGAAGATTCTAATTTAACTCTTTTATTTATAATGATTTAGCACGGCCAACCAACACAAGGGTGACATTTGGTGACATTGTTTTACATTTTATTGACAATTTGGGGCCTTAATCTTATATAATCCCACCAGAGAGAATTGTCTTACGGGTGACACCACATGAAAAATTTCACCCGAGAAATATGGGCACGGCGAAAGTTCAGTTCCATATTTCTGGTGGGTATTCTTATTCCTTCCCTGATCGTAGGCTATCTCAGCTGGAACGCATTTTCGACCCGGCGGGAGGCCTTCCGGCAGGTCATCGAGTCTCAGCTCTGGATCTCGGGAGAGACGGCCGTCAAATCTATCGAAAACGCGCTGCAGAAATACGAAGACAGTATCCTCGATCCTGTAAATTTTAGGGCGTTCACCGTCCAAGGTGAACGCTCCCAAACGACAGAGCTTTCCCCTCCACAAGCAAACGAGAATATTTTTCTTTTGGATGCCGACTTCCAGGTTCTCTTGCCAAAGGCGGGAGGTAAAGATATCCCTTTTACACAATGGGAGCAAAGCCGGAATGATGCTCCTTTCACATCCCTGTTTCAACGCGCAGAGTTCTTAGAGTTCACCCGAAAGAATCCTGAGCAGGCTTCAGTCCTCTACCAACGCTGTCTTGGCTCCACTCCCCTTCAGCACCTGCAGGCACTTGCCACCGAGGGCTACGGACGCTGCCTCTTCACCTTGGCCAGATATGAGGAGGCCTTCCAAGTCTACAGTAAATTGTTGAGCCAATATGGTCAGTTCTCGAATAAGGTCGGCCATCCTTATGGCTTGCTGGCTGCGCTTCGGCTTTATGATATAGCCAGACACTTAGACACACAGGAAGGCCTTCTGACTACCCTGATCAAAGTCCTGGAAAGATTAAAAAACGGCCAGTGGCTGCTGAACAGCTCAACCTTCGACTTTTATTCAAATAAGATCGAAATCATCCTTAAAAAAGAATTGATTAACAATAAGCACCCAGAGCTTGAGAACACCTACAAAACGATCCTGGCAAAGCCCTCCCCCTATCTGAAAGAATTGGAGTTCAAAGATGTCTTAGAGGAATATGTGATTCCTATCCTGAAGGAAAGGATCGCTTTTTCGCAGTATTCGAATGAACCTGTCCGAGGCCGATTGCCCGTAACTTTTAATGGCTCCACCCTGCTTATCTCTTATTCCCGCCTGAGAGATACACGATCGGAGGGGACTCTTTACAGTGGCTTTATCTGGGATCTCGAGTATCTTAAAAATCAAAGACTTCCGGAGATTGCAGAATCCATAGCACAAACCTCCGGCATACAGGTTCGTGTTATCGATGAAGGGGACACGGGTGGTACAGCAACCGACAACGAGATGATCCCCAAAGATGCATTGAGCCTCAGTCTCCGCCAATTCCCCTTTCCCTGGCGCTTCATCGTCACCCAATCCGCCCTGGATAACCTAAAAAGCGCCGCCTTGAGGAACAATATCTTTCACGCTATCCTGCTCGCGATCGTAGTGGCTTTGATGTGTCTGGGAGCTAGCATGATCGCAAGGGATATCTCGCGCGAATCTGAAACGACACGCCAGAAATCGGAGTTCGTGCACAACATCTCTCACGAGCTGAAGACTCCTTTAACACTCATAAGACTCTTTGGAGAAACGCTCAGGGACAAAAAAAAACTAAGCGAAAAAAACAAACAGGATGCCTACGATATCATCACGAAAGAGAGCGAACGGCTGTCCTACATGATAAACAATGTCCTGGATTTCTCCCGGATCGAAATGGGAAGGAAGGAGTTTACCCTCAAGACGGGTGACATTGCCAAAGCGATGGCAGAAACCCTAGAGTCCTACCGCTATCATCTTGAGGAAAAGGGCTTTACAATCCACGAGGAAATAGACCATGATCTTCCTCAGATAGACTTCGATCGTGAGGCCATGGCCAGCGTGCTGATCAACCTCTTGAGCAATGCCATGAAATTCTCGCCGGAGAAGAAAGAAGTGAGAATCCGGCTTTCCAGGAGCGAGAGCGAGCTCGTTCTGCAGGTCGCTGACAAAGGGATCGGGATCAATAAGAGAGATCTCAGCAAGATCTTCAAACGCTTTTACCGCTCTGACCAAAAGATCGTCTCGGAATCCCGCGGCAGCGGCCTGGGACTGACCATTATCCAGCACATTTCCGAGGCCCATGGCGGGAGGATCGACGTGGAGAGTGAACTTGGGCAGGGGAGCACATTTTCTATTTTTCTGCCCATAACGCAACCAACAGAGGTTAAGAAATGAAGGAAAAGATATTGATCATCGAAGACGAAAAAGAACTGATCAGCGGATTGAAGTTAAACCTGGAGTTTGAAAGCTATGAAGTCATATCCGCGTTGGATGGAGAAGAAGGATTGACCAAAGCTTTAAAGGAAGCTCCCGACCTGATCCTGCTTGATATCATGCTGCCGAAAAAAGATGGACTGGACGTCTGCCGGGAGCTCCGTCAGCAGAATGTCACCACTCCCATCATCATGCTCACGGCCAAAGGGGAAGAGGTGGATAAGGTTGTGGGATTGGAGTTGGGAGCGGATGACTATATCACCAAGCCCTTCAGCCTCAAAGAACTTCTGGCCAGGATCAAGGCTCACCTCAGGCGGGGCAAACGGGAGAAAAAGGCTGCTCCTTCAGTCTATCATTTCAACGATATCGAGATCGATTTCATTCATTTCAAGATTTTTCGTGACGGAAAAGAATTCGACCTAACTTCACTTGAAGTCGAGATACTGAAGCACTTCGTAGCATATAGAGGAGAAGTGGTAAGCAGAGAGGATCTATTAGACCAGATCTGGGGACATGAGAAATATCCTTCCACTCGAACCATAGACAATCACATCTTAAAACTGAGGAAAAAACTGGAGGATGATCCCACCAAGTCCAAGTACATATTTTCGGTGTATGGAGAGGGCTACCGTTTCATGGGGGGATTGTAGCTCCAATTATTAAACATGAAAAATAGATGTGTCCTCTGCGTGCTGCTGCTGGCAGCGGTTATGGCTGCAGCTTTTCCCTGCTTAGCGGAGTCCTATTACAAACGGCTCTTCGAAAGAGGCGTTTTCATGATGGAAGTCCAGGCCAATTGTGAAGGAGCCATCCCCATTTTTCAAGAGATCGTCAAGCGACATCCCAATGACAGGCACTATGCCGCGTTAGCTCAGTTCTATCTGGGTCTATGCTATAAGAGGTTGGGATCCGGGCTCGCCCTCTCAGCGCTGCAGGATGTAATCCATAATTTTTCTGATCAGAAGGGCGTTGTCAAGATCGCAGAATCAGAGCTTTTGTCTTTAGCAAAACCCAAAGAGCCAACAAACCTTGCACAAGGAAAAATCCTGACTGCACAGATCTGGAGGGGGAAGAGTGTTTTAGGAACACAAAGCCTCTCCCCTGACGGCCGCTTTATAGCCTATGTCGATCTGGAGACCGGGAGCCTCAACCTTTATGACATGGGTAAAAAGAGGTCTGTACCCCTTTCCCAGAACATGGCGATAGACATGCACGGCGCCTACGCGGAAAGGGGGGCGATCTCAGCCGATTCTTTGCAAGTCGCCTACAGCTGGCACAATTCAAAGGGAGAAAGCGAACTGTGGGCCATCGCCAGAGACGGATCGATGGCCAGAAGACTTTATCGTGGGGATAGCCGGCAATATATTCACCCCATAGGTTGGACGCTCGATGGGAGGCGGATCCTTACACGGTTGACCGGACCTGATTTTAAGACGCAGATCGTTTTTGTTTCCTTATCAGATGGTTCCGTTCAGCTCGTCAAAGATCTGGGAGTAGTGTGGCCTTATCAAATGAGCCTCTCGCCTGACGGCCGCTTTGTAGCATACAGCCTAGATCAATCTGAGGAAATTTCACACCGTGATATCTACCTCTTCGGTATAAAAGACAACAAAGAGATCCCCTTGGTCATCCAGCCGGGCGACAATTCACTCCTGGGATGGAGCTCGGACGGCAAAAACATCCTCTTCACCCACACAGAAGCAGGAAGAGTTGACGCTTGGGCCCTCTCGATCTGGGAGGGACAGCCTCGGCACCCGGCTCGGCTGATCAAATCTGATATCGGGAGCTTTAATTCACTTGGCATTTCCCCCCAAGGTGCGTTGTATTTCGAGAAAATGGAGAAATATGATGGTGTGCCGGCAGGGTACGCACAAAAAAACGAAATCTGGGTGTGGGAAGATTTTTTTACAGAAAAGAGCAGGATCCTCACAGTCCCCGATGATTATGCAACCATCCAGGCCGCTGTCTCTGCCGCTGACACTGGGGATACCGTGTATGTTCGCAAGGGTGAGTATACCGAAAATCTCATTTTGGGAAAATCCCTGACCTTGCAAGGAGAGAACCGCAGGAGCACCATCATCGACGGTTCAGGAGAAGGGAGTGTCATCCAGGGTGCTGCCAGAAATATCAATATCAACGGTGTCACTGTTAAAAACGGATTGAACGGGATCGATCTCAGTGCCA
>JAUWSR010000315.1 GCA_030609975.1 Acidobacteriota bacterium
ATAGAAATAGATCTAAAATTGCAAGTATTATTAACAATAAATTGAATTATACAATGTAGACTATTTACCTGGATTATTCACGAGTTGAGATTGCTGCAGATATGAGGCATGGAGGGCGAAGCCGTAGTTTACTACTGCGAGACCCGACATAACGAAGTAGATGCAGTGAGATTAGCTCGCCTGAAGGGTAAAAAATATCGATTATAGAAGGAAATCACATTGAAAAATGAGGAATCAGAATGCTTTCTCCGAGTTCTACATAAGGTTCAGATAACACTAAAGTTAAAGAAAACATCGATATTTTTTATGAATAGTTCAAGTTAAGTTTTCTTGTGCAGTAGTTTATTGGTATAATATTCCA
The DNA here is from genome assembly GCA_030609975.1 of Acidobacteriota bacterium. GTDB lineage: Bacteria > Acidobacteriota > Aminicenantia > Aminicenantales > Aminicenantaceae > JAUWSR01. The sequence continues at coordinate 362 of JAUWSR010000315.1, forward strand.
ACTTAGCATGAAATTCAGGAAGGTGAGAGTGTTATGAAAATCGGATTAGCTTCTGATCACGCCGGCTTCCCCCTAAAAAAAGGCGTCATCGTGTACCTACAGGAAAATGGCATTGCCTATTTTGATTATGGCAGTGCTGAGGGAGAGAAGGTCGATTATGTTGACTTCGCTGAAAGGGCGATCGTTGGGTACCAGGCCGGAGAATGCGACCGTCTGATCCTTGTGTGTGGGACCGGGATCGGAATGACCATGGTGGCCAATAAATTCAAGGGGATCCGTGCCACGCTTTGCTGTGATGAATACATGGCCGAGATGAGCCGGGCGCATAACGATTCCAACTGTTTGACCATCGGGGGCAGGATCCTGCCCGTGGATGAAGGCGTTTTTATTGTTAAAACCTGGGTCGAGACCGAATATGAAGGCGGTCGGCACCAAGCCAGGTTGGACAAGATCGCTAAGATCGAAGACCAGAATTTTAAAGCATAGGAGAGAACACATGTCTGCATTCAGTGAGACAGTTCAAACGTTGATGGACAGAGTCGAGGCCAACAATCTGTGGCGGCAACGGGAATCCTTCAACCTCATCCCCTCTGAGTCGACTCCCTCGCTGCTGGTGAAAATGTGTGAGATCTCAGACCCCTGCGGACGTTACGCAGAACACCGGACCATGAAAGGGCAGGAGATCTATTTCTACCAGGGCATAGATTTTATTAAGGATGTGGAGGATGAGGCCCGCAGGGAATTGTGCGGCTTTTTCAACTGCAGTGAAGTAGAACTACGGACTATCTCAGGCCAGATGGCGAACGAGGTGGTTTTCAAAAGCGTGATGAGGTTTCTCAACAGGGGGCGACCGGAAGGACAGCCCATGCGCAAGATGAAACTCGTCATGAACAATGCGCTCAACAACGGCGGACATCTCAGTTCTCAGCCCATGGGCGCACTCTTCAACTATGTCGAAGAAGATCCCCGGACCGGCAAAGAGTTCGTCGTCAATTTCCCAGTGCTGGCTGAGAATCCCTATAGGCCGGATACAGAGAAACTGGCCGACCTCCTGGAGCAGTACAAGCCCGAGCTTATGGTGTTCGGAAAGAGCATGTTCATTTATCCGGAGCCGGTGGCGTTTGTGAAAGAGCTTGTCAAAGACTGGGAAAAACCTCCGGTAATCATGTTCGATATGGCTCATGTTTTAGGCCTGTACGGTGCCTTTCAATCTCCTTTTGAGGAAGGTGCCGATGTGGTGACCGGCAGCACCCATAAAACATTTTTTGGTCCGCAAAGGGGACTTGTGGCTGGGAACCTTCCCAAAGGACATCCCCTGCGCAAACTCTGGATAGAGATCAAGGGGCGGGCGTTTCCTGGTTCAACCAGTAACCATCACCTGGGAACTCTGCTGGGGCTCTTGATGGCTAGCTATGAAATGAATGAGTTCAAAGATCCCTATCAGGCACAAGTCAGAAGCAACGCTAAAGCTTTTGCCCAGGCTTTGAAGGCTAAAAACATCCCAGTGGAGGGAGATCCCAGTGACGGCTACACGGCGACTCATCAGGTGCTGGTCCGAGTCGATCAATTCGGGGCCGGCATGGAGATGGCCCGTCGTCTGGAAGATAACAATATCGTATGCAACTACCAGGCCCTGCCCTATGATGAGACCTTCCTGAAACCGAGTGGGATCCGTCTTGGTGTGCAAGAGATGACCAGGTTTGGTATGAAAGAGGGAGATTTCGACACCCTGGCGGGTTTGATGGCCGATGTTCTTATCCAGGGAAAGGATGTCAAGGAAGAGAGCAAGAAGTACAGACAGAATTTTTTAAAGATGCAATTCTGTCTGTCGGCGGAAGAAGCGATTCCTCTGGTGACAAAGGTCTGGAGGAGTGTTTTCTCCTATGAACCCGACCTTGAGGCATTTATTGATAACCTAGCTGGTTAAATAGTATATAGTTATGAATAAAGAGGAAGGGGAGTGACGATGAAAGTATTAGTGATTGGAAGTGGTGGACGGGAACATGCCTTAGCTTGGAAGATCTCTCAGAGTCCCCGGGTAAAAAAGATCTACTGTGCGCCGGGGAACGCCGGGACTCTGGATGTGGCTGAAAATGTTCCCATCGAGGCCACCGATATTCAGGGTTTGAAAAAATTTGCTCTCCAGGAAAAGATCGGATTTACAGTTGTCGGCCCTGAGATGCCTTTGACCCTTGGCATCGTCGACGAATTCGAGCAGGTGGGTTTGAAGATCTTCGGTCCTTATAAGATCGCTGCGGAACTGGAGGGAAGCAAGGTTTTTGCCAAACAGTTCATGGAGAGGCATAAGATTCCCACCGGCCGGTTCAGAGTCGCCGAAGCCCCCGAGGAAGCTGTGAACATCATCAATACCGGTGTTTTCCCCTTCCCGGTCGTCATCAAAGCGGACGGTCTGGCTGCCGGCAAGGGTGTCATTGTCTGCAAAGATCAGGAAAAAGCTCTGCAGGCGATCCATACCATCATGGTGGAAAAGAAGTTCGGGGATGCGGGAGATGTGATTGTGATCGAAGAATTCTTGCGGGGGCAAGAAGTCTCTTTTATCGTCATCTCGGATGGTGTGAAGATCGTGCCTTTTGTCACAACTATGGATTACAAAGCGGTTTTCGAAAATGACAAGGGCCCCAACACCGGAGGGATGGGAGCGATCTCTCCCAATCCCTTTGTCGATCAACAGCTATTCAGCAAAATCGTTAAAACCATCGTATTCCCGACGATTACCCGGATGTTGGAGGAGGAGAGAAAGTACAAAGGAGTGCTGTATGTGGGTCTGATGTTGACCGAACAGGGACCGAAGGTTCTGGAATACAACTGCCGGTTCGGTGATCCGGAAACCCAGCCCCAGATGCTGCGGTTGGAATCTGACCTGATGGACATCATGGAAGCCGCTGTGAAAGAAAATGTGCTGGGTACAAAGATCACCTGGCGCAAGAATGCCGCGGGGTGTGTGGTTATGGCCTCAGGGGGATATCCGACAAAATATGAAAAGGGCAAGAAGATCGAAGGGCTGGAGAAAATTGCTAAAAAAGAGGACGTCGTGGTCTTCCATGCCGGCACCAAAATGGAAGCCTCCAATTATTTTACCGCGGGTGGTCGTGTCCTGAACGTCTGTGCGGCCAAGGAGA
>JAUWSR010000235.1 GCA_030609975.1 Acidobacteriota bacterium
CCGGTCAGATTTTTAACGCCATTCCATCTCTGTTTTTCTTGGCTCTGCGGAACTCCGCATGTTTACATATCCCCCGCTACCTTAATCTCAGATACACATCAACCGCGTTAAAGATCATCTCGTGCTCACAACAGTCCTCGAGCCCGACTTCGTCGGGTTCCCTCCAAAAACAGTTCGGGAAGGCTAAATCCTCCAATGTCGCTTATTTCATCCCCAAATTCTAGGTAACAGACCTATCTATGCATCAATCACGGTTTTGAGGATCCTTTCGGCAGGAAGGGGAAGCTTGAAAAATATAGGTTTTCATCTATTATAATAAGGTAAGGATCAAAACAATGGAATGGGGAGTAATGTATGAAATATAACTGGCTCAAGACGGCAGTTTTAATGTGTTGGTTTGTTGTCTTTTTAGGTGCGCCGGCCTTCGGTGCAGAGACGGATCCGGAGGGATGCACCGTCATTGGAGTGGGCAGACTGGCTACCGTGGACGGTTCGGTGTTTACGTCGCATACGGACTGCTGCAGCGAATGCCGTGTGCATGTTGTCCCCGGCCGAACATATTCAAAAGGAGCGGAGGCACCAGTGCACTGGGGCATGGTGTATTTCGGCCGGGATGATGATCGGAGGGCTCTGCCTCTAGGGAATTACGGTGAAGTCATCGGCAGCATTCCTCAGGTTGAAGAGACCTACACCTATTTTCATACCGGATATTCCCAGATGAACGAACATCAGCTGGCAATCGGGGAAAGCACATGCTCTCAGAAGGAAGAACTCCAAGTCTACTACATGGAAGGCATCACCCGTCAGATCATGACCGTCGAACAGGCCCAGGTCTTCGCGCTGCAGCGCTGCAAAACCGCCCGTGAGGCCTTGGACCTGATCACCGTATTGGTCGAAAAATACGGTTTTCTACCCTCGTGTGGAGGCTCGGAGGCGCTGTGCATAGCTGACCCCAAAGAGCTCTGGATTCTGGAGATCTTTAGTGTGGGGCCGGAATGGGACCCGGATAGCGGTAAACCCGGAGCTATTTGGGCGGCCCGCCGAGTACCTGATGATCACTTGGCAGTGATCTCCAACTACGTTCGGATCCGAGAGATCGACCTCGAAAACCCTGATTATAAGGCCTCATCCAATTACAAACAGGCAGCGATCGATTTTGGCTGGTACGATCCTCATTCCGACCGGCCTTTCATCTGGCAGGAGGCCTATGCCCCTCCCATTAAAGAGGGGAACCTGAGCCGCTTATGGCTGATCTACAGCCAGGTGGCGCCCAGCTTTAAAGACTGGCCTAAAAGAAGCCTGACCAGGCCCGCCGGACCCGGAACGCTTTATGCACAAGGCATTGAGGGGGCTGAGTTTTATCCCTTTTCTGTCAAACCCGAAAAAAAGCTTTCAGTTCAGGATATTATTGCCTTTCAACGTTCGGCCTTCGAGGATACCATTTACGACATGACTTGGGATCCTGCCTGGATGGTCTCTGGTAGAGATAACCGAATGCAGAAAAGTCCACTGGCCACCCCCTTCGCTTCCCCGGTCTTAAAACAGCTGCTCCGGATCCGGCATCACCGGACCATTGCCACCCAAGGATATGGCATGGTGGCCCAACTGCGGGATTGGTTGCCTGCGGCCGTGGGCGGGGTTTACTGGTTTTACGTAGACAATCCCTATGTCAGTACCTATGTGCCGATCTATGCCGGGGTGGAGGAGGTATCGGAGCTGTACAAGAATTATGATTATGAGCGATACAGTGAGAAATCGGCCCGTTGGGCCGTAGATTATGTAGAGAAGATGCTCCATTTGCGCTGGCAAGCAGCGGTAAAGGACCTGAGGGAAGCTCGGGATCCCTTGGAAGCCGGTTTCTTCAAAGACCAGCCTGAGATCGAAAAAAAGGCATTGGTTCTCTATCGAGAAGACCCGGCCCTAGCCAAAAAATATCTCACAGACCTGACCATTTCCCGCATGGAACAGATCGTGAAGATGTATCGGAATCTGCGCATTAAACTGCTTGTCAAATATGGCGGAGATGTTATTTAAACTGGGAGTGAGATCATGTTGAAACAAACGTTATATCTCCGGGTCTTGCTGGTATTCCTGTTGCTGTTTACAGTCGGGCACATCACTGGAGTCCAGAACAACGAATTTACGATCTATCAAACTGAGCAAAAGATCACGGTCGATGGGAAGTTGGATGAATGGGAGCAGATTGCCGAAATACCTGTCAATTTGAATACAGCCGGAGAGGAGATACAAACTTCTTCCGACATTGGAGTTAGCGCCAGATTTACCTTTGATTCCAAGTTTTTTTATGCTGCCATTGTGGTCCGGGATGATATTTTTGAGTTCCCCAGCCGGGGCTGGCGGTATGGCGATGGTCTGATGCTGACGTTTTTTGAGCCCAATGAAAGGGCTGAGAGCGATCGCTTTTATTCATATGGTTTTTCCATCGAGGAGAAGGAACCCCAGAAATACCTGGTGAACCGGGATGGGGAATATTTCCCCGGAGGTTCGTTGGAGGATGTGGAGATCGCGATTGAATCGGATATTCCCAAGCGAAGCATTGTCTATGAGCTAGCCATTCCCTTTACACATCTTCAGCCTTTCAAGCCTTTTATCCATAGGATGTGGGGGATCAATCTTATCTATGCAGATCGGGATCGAGAGGAAAGAGAAATACTGCAAATTTTCCCTGATAGAAATTATGACACCGAACACTCGGTGAAACGCAAGGGTGCGATATTCCAATTTGTTTCCCATATTCCTGAGAAACCTGAGGTGCAGGCCACTATGAATGCATCCCATTTTTATCATGATTCTGAGAAGAGCTTGACCTTTGCGATCCATTCTCCCTCTGAAGGGGAATGGACCTTGCTCTACAATCTGAGCTCTAAAAAAAAGAGTTTTACGGAAAAAGCAAAGCACCGGGTGCTGCCGGGGATGAATATCATCACATTTGCTTTGGAGGAAGGGAATTATGCCTCCGGCCTCTACGATCTCAGTGTCGGAGCGATCGATGACCAAGGTCGTCTGCGTTTCACTCAAGATAATACCTTTTATATTATTAATCGATCTGAATTGGCCGAGTACGAGATTAAAATTGATGAGGCCCAAAAGAACGAGGAGTATTCTGATAACGAAACCTTTGTCAACAGTCTGCCGACAGCGGAGATCCGGATCGAATGGATCAAGGCGTTTATGCAGGATGCTTCCCCTTTTGCCAGTATGGACACCATCCATCAGCACTATGTAGATCTAGAGTTTTTAGTGGAGGAACTGGAGGAGGGGAAACCGGCGCTTTTCCTGCCCGGCCGAGTGGGCCGGCTGGCGCACCGGTCAAAGATCGACGGCACACTCCAGCCTTACTCTCTTTATGTGCCTGATTTTTATATGGCTGATTCCATGGGAGCAAAGAAAAAGGAAAAGAAGGAAGATAAAGATAAAAAGGATCATGAAAAGGATAAAGAAAATTTAGAGAAAGATGAACAAGAAAAAGGGTTGAAAATAGTTAAAGATCCAGGAATAAGAAGGGAGAGGCTGGGATTATTTGTGACTTTGCATGGCAGCGGTGTAAATGAGAAAAGATATATTCTGGGAGTGGCCCAAACCGATCTCAATTTCAGGTTCCGCAACAGAGTCGATCGTATGCTCGTGCTGGCTCCAAAGGCTCGAGGTAAATCCGATTTCTATTTGGGGGATTCCGCTCAGGATGTCCTGGAGTGTATCGAGCACGTTAAGAAACTGTATCAGGTCGATCCGCGCAGGGTTGTTTTGGATGGATTCTCCATGGGAGGTTATGGGGCTTGGCGATTGGGCTTACTGTATCCAGAGATTTTTAAAGCCGTTAGTGTACGGTCGGGAGCGATCGTCCCTCCTTCCCGACTTGGCGGCGAAAATATCCTGGACCTTTTGGAGGCAGGAAAACGCAATCGTTTTTTTGTGGTTCATGGTGATCAAGATAAGGCGGTTTCTGTTGACAATGCCCGCCAGGCTGTAAATAAAATGAAAGAGTTGGGGATGGAGTTTAAGTACGAAGAAGTAGAAGAAGCTGCGCACGGGGGATATGATAAGTGGGAGGATATCTTCAAATGGTTTCGTGATATCCTGCCTCCCGGACCTAAGATTCAAGAACCGCGCATGAAACGGAAACGTTGATGGTCCTCACTTGACGGATTTTAACCTATTTCGAATCTATAATTCCATATAGCAATTATTTTTGTTGTGTACTATAATTTTGTTATGAAAATCTGGTGGAAATCGGTGATTCTAGCAATTATGCCTTTGATTCTTCTCTCTTTGCTTCAGGTTCATGCTCAAAAAAAGGATCCCTGGAAATCTTGGCTTCGGGATGTGGAGCCCATCATAACCAAAGCGGAAAAAGACGTTTTTGAGGACCTAAAAACCGAAGAAGATCGTGCCCGCTTTGTCGATTCCTTTTGGCGGGTTCGGAATCCTGATCCCGAATCAACGCATAATGAATATAAATCGGAATACTACCGGCGGTTCGGGTATGTGAAAAAGAATTTAGGAGGCACTCGGAGTGATCAGGGCCGCATATATATGCTCCTGGGCGAGCCTGCAGAAAGAAATACATACAGTGGATATGAACAGGTCGTCGACTCTGAGCTTTGGATTTACTTCGGCGATGACAGGCCGGGACTGCCGCCGGTCATGAATCTCCTCTTTTACAAACGTGACGATTTTGGAAAATACCGCCTCTTCTATCCTGGTATTGAGACCGCATCCGACATCCTGTCGCCAGGCTACAGATACGGCCGGGAATCTTCGCAAGGAGCATTCCGAGAGATCCGAAGATCCTTCATTGAACTGGCTGATGCCACTCTATCGGTCATTCCAGGGGAGGGAGTCCCCGGTATGCCCGCCACCGCCACCTCCTCAAGCAGCGTATTCGCTGCGATCTACACTCTGCCGGCAAAAGAAGCTTCTGACACCTACCTGCGCGGCTTTTCTTCTCTCGAAGGCCTGGTGGATGTTACCTATTCTTTTAAAGAGATGCCGGGGGCCGCAACTCTTGCCCTTAGTCAAAATCGCGGGTACTCCTTCTTGAATTTTTCTGTTCTGCCCGAGAAAATTCATTTCAAACCGGCCGAGGGCACGGTGAATGCCGCTAGATTCAACCTGAACATCAAAATCGAGGATATGTTTGGACAGACGATCTATCAGACAGAGAAAAAGATAGAGTTTAAACTCAGTGAAACGGAGAAACAGGCCTTAGAAGAAAGATCCATCATGTTCTCAGGCTTTGTTCCCATTATTAAAGGTGTCTTCAAAGTGCAGCTTTTGCTGTCGAATTCGACCACTGAGGAGTATCTTACCCATGAAGAGCAGGTAGAACTCAGTGACAGCTCTGTGCCCGTGCTGGTAGGATTCAAAGCGGAAGAAACCCAATCCGACCGCTTTATGCCTTTCACAACGGATACGCACAAGATGTATTTCGATCCCCGTTCCATTTTTAATAAATCGGATTCCATTGAAGGCCTGGTATTTACCTCTGAAAAACCCGAGGTCCGGCTTATCCCTTTCGATGAGGGGAAAGAAGCTATCACGGTTCAGGATGTAGTGCAGCTAGGGCACAATTATATGTTCCGCCAACCCCTGGCGGATGTAAGCTCGGACGATTATTATCTGAGTGTTAAATCGGGAGGCCTGGAAGTATTCAGAAAACGGATCGCTGTCCTGTCGTTTTTGGCGGATAAGCCTGAGAGTTATGAGTGGTCCGATCCTCCTACATCAGGACACGCTTACAACTTCGAGATCGCTACTCAGTACCTAAACAGCGGAGATATTCCCGCTGCCCTTCAGTATTTTAACAAACTGCCGGAAAGTCTGATGAATTCATTTTCCATACCTATTATTGCTAAAGCCCACTATCAAAACCTTGAATACGCGAAAGTTATAGAACTCCTGGAGCGAGAAGATGTCCCTAAGGATTATTCTACCCTCTTTATGCTGGGCAATTCTTGTTTAGAACTAAAGCAGCTCCATAAAGCGGCTGAATATTTCGAGCAGCTGAGGAATTACGGCGATACCGTCAATCTCAATCAAGTCCTGGGGGCCATCTTTTTATCGTTGGGGGAGAGAGAAAAAGCCAAGGTCTATTTTGATAGGGCCAAA
>JAUWSR010000014.1 GCA_030609975.1 Acidobacteriota bacterium
ACCCTTCGGGCGAGCCGATAGGAGGGGCTTAGCTCTTACTTTTTCTTCTTGAGAAGAAAGGTGTCGGCAGTCAAGGTTCGGATCTTTTTTCCTAACAGCGATTTTACGGCTTTCTGAGCGGCCTTCTGTTCTGCGTCTTTTTTGGAAAATCCACTGGCTTTGGCCAGTCTGTTGTTGCGGTAAGATACTTCTACGATGAAGCGCTTTTTGTGGTCCGGGCCTCTGGTGGTAACAGTCCTGTAAACAGGCCCGAGAGAATCACTGCTTTGCAGGTGTTCTTGAAGCGCGGATTTGTAGTCATTGACAAGGAATTTCGTCATATCCACACGCTTTAAAAATGTGCTGAAGAGGTCGTCCAGGAATCTGCGGGTTTCTTCAATCCCTCCCTCCAGATATAAGGCAGCCACTACCGCTTCGAAAGTACCAGCTAAGATGGTCTTCTTATTGCGGCCTCCGGATTTCTCTTCTCCTTTTCCGAGAAGGACACGCTGATCCAACTTTATTTTTTGGGCGAAGTTTGCCAGAGCGGACGTGCTGGCCATGGCCGACTTGAGTTTGGAAAGTTCCCCTTCGCACAAATAGGGAAAAGAGGCACACAGGAAATCGGCTAGGAGGAAACCTAGAATGGAATCTCCCAAGAATTCAAAGACTTCATTGTCACTGGCCTCTTCGGCTTGGACCTCATAGGCATAAGAGCTGTGTGTCAGGGCTTTGACCAATAGGTCCTTGTCCTGGAAGCTGTAGCCCAGTCTTTTTTCCAGATTAGCGAGTTTTTTCAGCAATGATATACGATCTTCCCGCCCACAATGGTCATCTCGGGCGCGCCTTTGAGCTTCCAACCATGAAAGGGGCTGTTGCGGCTGTGAGACCGAAAAGCGAATACATCCACGATCACTTCCCGGTTGAGATCCAGGAGAGTGAGATCAGCATCAGCTCCCGGTTGGATCTTGCCTTTGTCGGTAAGGTTCAGGATCCGGGCCGGGGCCGAGGAGATCATCTCGATAAATCGGGAGAGGGGGAGTATCCCCTCACGGACGAGCCTGTCTAAGATCAGAGAAACGCAGGTTTCCAGTCCAATGATCCCAAAGGGAGCCTGATCGAACTCCACCTCTTTCTCATCTGGAGTATGTGGGGCGTGATCGGTAGCGATCACATCGATCACCCCCTCTTTGGCTGCCTTGCGCAGGCTTTGGACGTCTTTTTTATCTCGGAGAGGGGGCTTCATTTTAAGATTGGTGTCGTAGTGTTCTAAGAGAGAATCATCCAAGAGGAGATGATGAGGAGTTACTTCTGCCGTTACAGGGATTTTTTTTGCTTTGGCTCTGCGCACCAGCTCTACGGAGCCACGGGTGCTGAGGTGGGCCAAGTGTATCCCCACTCCGGTGCTCTCCGCCAAAATAATATCGCGAGCCACCATCACCTCCTCGGAGGATGAGGGGATACCTTTAAGGCCAAACTGATAGGAATAATCTCCCTCGTGCATGACTCCACCGGCACTGAGATCCGGAGTTTCGCAATGATCGATGATGGTCGTCTCTAGCATTTGAGAGTATTCCATCGCCCGCCGCATAAGCTGATTGTTGGTCAAGGGACGGCCGTCGTCTGAAAAAGCGACAGCGCCCGCTTTAGCTTGGTTAACCATCTCGGTCAATTCTTCCCCCGCAGATTCCCTGGTGATAGCAGCGATGGGCAAGACGTTTACCCGTGCGCTTCTTTTGGCTTCCGTGAGGATGGAATGAGTCACCCCCGGATTGTCGTTGATGGGGGATGTGTTGGGCATGCAGGCCACTGAAGTAAATCCTCCGGCGGCAGCTGCCAGCGTTCCTGTGGCGATGGTCTCTTTATGTTCGTATCCGGGTTCCCGAAGATGAACATGCATATCGATGAATCCTGGAGCTACGACTTTTCCTGCCGCATCTACGACCTTGGCGGTTTTATCGTTGATCTTGGAACCGACGGCAGCGATCTTCTTTCTATCGATCAAAATATCCAGGGTTTTATCGGTCCCGGAAGCAGGATCTATGACACGTCCGTTTTTAATCAGTAATTTCACGTTCTTTGCCTCCTAGCAAAAGGTAAAGAACTGCCATACGCACAGCAATTCCGTTTTCGACTTGTTTAAGGATGACCGATTTTGCCGAATCCGCCATATCGGTCGATATTTCCACATCACGATTTATGGGACCGGGGTGCATGATGATGGCATCGTGTTTTGCCCGGCTGAACCGTTGGGGTGTCAGGCTGAATAGTTCGTGGTATTCACTGAGGGAGGGAAAATAGATGCGTTTTTGTCGCTCCAGTTGGATACGCAGCATCATGACCACGTCCGCATCCTCGATGGCTCTATCGAAATTATAGTCGATCTGAGCCCCGTACTTTTTGAAGGCAGGAGGGACCAAAGAAGGAGGCCCCACCAAGACGACCTTAGCCCCGAGTTTTTTCAGTAGATAAAGATCGGACCGGGCGACGCGGCTGTGCAGGATGTCACCAACGATCACGACTTTAAGATCTTTAAACGTCTGCTTTTCCTGCTGGATAGTAAGGGCATCTAAGAGTGCCTGTGTCGGATGTTCATGGGTTCCATCGCCGGCGTTAATCACATGAGAGCTGCAGAAGGAGCTGACAAAGTGGGGGCTTCCAGAGCTGGCATGCCGCATGATAATGGCATCTATGTTCATGGCTTCCAGATTTAGAATGGTGTCTTTGAGTGTTTCTCCCTTTACGACTGCACTGGTGGCTTTGCTGAAGTTGGAAATATCTGCGCTCAAACGTTTTGCCGCCAGTTCAAAGGAGCTGCGGGTGCGCGTGCTGGCTTCATAGAATAGGTTGATGATGGTTTTCCCTCTCAGGATCGGGACCTTTTTTACCTCTCGAGAGGATATTTCCGAAAGGGACTCAGCTGTATCCAGAATGGTGCGGATGTCCTGAGCCGACAGGGATTGGATCCCCAGCAGATGTTTGTGGTTAAACGCCACTTGTTTACTCCTGTTTTGTTCCCGCAGGTTCGATGATTAGGACCTCGTCCTTGTTGTCGATCTCTTTCATTTGTAATTTTACGCGTTCTCTGCGGGACGTGGGTAGAAATTTTCCGACATAATCGGCACGGATGGGAAGTTCCCGGTGTCCTCTGTCGATAAAAACCAACAACTGTATGCTTTTGGGTCTTCCCAGATCGATCAAGCTGTCCATGGCCGCCCGAATGGTCCTGCCTGTAAAGAGGACATCATCCACCAAAAGCACATCTCTTTTGTCGATGGAAAAATCGATCTCGGTCTTCTTTACAATATGCTGTTCCGTGGGATCGGAGAAGTCGTCGCGGTAGAGTGTGATGTCCAAAACGCCCACAGGGATCTCGATACCTTCGAATTCTTGAATCAGCCCTTGGATACGGTGGGCAATAAATACTCCCCGGGTGCGGACTCCCACGATCACCAGGTTATTCAGATCGCGGTTGCGCTCGATGATCTCATGGGTCATGCGGTGGAAGGACCGCTTGATCTTGCGGGAATCCATGATCTTGGCTTTGACTTTATCTTCCATTTCTGACTCCTCACATCTGGGGCTCAATGATATAGGGCCGTGTCGATTGTCCCTATAGAAATGCAATATCTTTTCCTAAAAGTCAAGAAATCACTCAAACGGGATAAATTTAAAGATCAAAGTAACGGCGTGCGACTCGAATGTCGGATTGGATCTGTCCGAATAAGGCCTGAGAAGAATCAAAACGGATCTCATCCCGGATCTTTTGAAAGAAGCGCAGCCTTAGGTGTTTTCCGTAAAAATCGCGCTTGACATCAATTACGTGAGTTTCGATCTGAGTGGATGTGTGCCCAAAGGTGGGACGCGTGCCGATATTGGTGACAGAGGGGAATTCGTGACCATCTTCTTCAACCTGTGTGATAAATACTCCGGTAGGCAGGATTTCATTTGAGGTTTTCAGATTAGCGGTGGGGAAACCCAACCCTTTTCCTCGGGCTTCTCCTGGGATCACTTTGCCGCTGATCTCATACGGTGATCCCAAGAAACGATTGGCCATATCGATCTCTCCAGCTAGGAGTAGCCTGCGAATCACGCTGCTGCTCACGACCTGTTTCTCGATCGTAACAGAAGGGAGGGAGTGAACCGTCAACTGATTGTTTTCTGCCAGGTTTATAAGTGTTCGTATATTTCCTTCGCGATCTTTTCCGAAGCGGAAATTGTTCCCCACGATGATTTCGCGGGCTTGAAGTTTTGCGAGGATGATGTTCTTAAAAAAAGCCCGGCTGGAGAGTTGGGCGAAGGCTTTGTCGAAGGGAACGAGAAAGACTGCGTTAACGCCTGAATCTGCCAGGTTTTCCAGTTTCTGCTTTTCAGTCTGCAGCAGCTTGATCTGCCCCTTGCCAGTGACCTTTCCAGGATGGGGTGCAAATGTCAACACCAGAGAAACAAGGTTGTTTTCTTCGGCTTTTTGCAGCAAAAACGAAATGATTTTTTTATGACCAAGATGCAGTCCATCGAAATTCCCGATGGCGACGACTGTTGACTTCTGAAAGTGGGGGAGGTCGGAAAAATTGCGGGCGACTATCATAACTCAAATCCGAACGGAGATGTTAAGTGACTTGCCTTCATTAAAAATCATGCTAGAATGCTCATGATGTAACATATCATCGATCTTTAAACTCTATAACCTGACTCAATCACGAGATGAAACAAACATTGGGATTGTTCAGATAAATAAAGAAATGAATATACAACAATACGTCGATATATTCAAGGGAGTCTGACATGACGGATGCGCAGCGAGCCGGAGAGAAATTCACCGAATTGGTCAACATTATGGACACTTTGCGTGGAGAGGGAGGTTGTCCTTGGGACCGGAAACAGGATGAAAAATCCATCGTAAACTATTTTTTAGAGGAGGCCTACGAAGCGGTGGAAGCGATATATCAAGCAGATTTTTCCGCCATTGTTGAAGAACTGGGGGACATGCTGATGGAGATCGTTTTTTTATCACGGATCTATAAGGAAAAAGAAAAATTCCGGATGGCGGACGTTGTGGAAGGTATCAATAATAAAATGATCCGCCGGCATCCTCATGTCTTTGGCGAAAAGACTACAACGAATACCGCAGATGTTATCACTGCCTGGAACAAACAAAAAGCCTCAGAAAAAAACCGAGGCTCACTTTTCGACGGGATCAGTCAGGTCACGCCGGCTCTTTTAACCGCATTCCAAATCGGGCTGAGGGCTTCTCTGCAAGGGTTTGACTGGGAAAAGGCCGAAGATGTGCTGCCCAAGGTCAAAGAAGAATTAATGGAGTTGGAAAAGGCTGTGGATAAAGGGAAACAGGAAGAGGTGCTCGAGGAAATGGGGGACCTCTTTTTTGCCCTGGCCAATCTTTCGCGGCACCTGGGGATCAATCCCGAGGTGGCGCTGAAATTCGCTAATCAAAAATTTATCGGCCGTTTTCAGTATATCGAGGAAAAGCTTAAAGAGCAGGGAAAGGTGCCGGAACAAACGGGGTTGGATGAGATGGAACAGCTCTATCAACAGGCAAAAAAACGACGGGAATAAATAGAGGCTAAGAAACGGATGAGGATTTTCGGAGGTGCAAGCAGGCTTTGATGAAATCATCAATGTCGCCATCTAAAACTTTATCGACGTTTCCGGTCTCAACATTCGTGCGGAGATCCTTGACCATGCGGTAAGGATGCAGCACATAGGAACGGATCTGGTTTCCCCAGGCGATATCTGATTTGGCGTCCTCCAGTTTTTGCAGCTGCTCATTCTGTTTTTGTTTTTCCAATTCATACATTCGGGACATGAGGACCTTCATCGCCGAGGCCTTGTTTTTATGCTGTGATCTTTCGTTTTGACACTGGACCACGATCCCGGTGGGAATATGAGTGATGCGCACGGCAGAGTCTGTGACATTGATATGTTGGCCGCCATGGCCAGAAGCTCGGTAGGTGTCGATGCGCAGGTCATCAGGATTGATGTCGACCTCAATATCATCATCCACTTCCGGATAGACAAAGACAGCGGCAAAAGACGTGTGTCTGCGGCTGTTGGCGTCGAATGGCGAAATGCGCACCAGACGGTGCACACCTGATTCCTGGCCAAGGACACCATAGGCATATTCTCCTTCAATCCGGATGGTGGCACTTTTGAGGCCGGCCTCTTCTCCTGTGCTTAAATCCAGAACTTCGGCTTTGAAACCTCTTCTTTCAGCGAATCTGAGATACATCCGGAAAAGCATTTGAGCCCAATCCTGAGATTCCGTCCCCCCTGCGCCGGGATGTATAGTGAGAATGGCATTGCGCCTGTCATCCTTTTCGGAAAAGAGAGTGGTGAGTTCGGCCTCATCCAGGATCGTCCCGAATTCCGAGATGTTTGCAGCCAGGTCTGCCTCTATATTTTCTCCTTCCTGTCCTAATTCTAAAAGGACTTCCATCTCTTCCTTTTTTTCGATGATCCCATTCAGGAATTGAAGACTTTTCTCCAAACGTTTTTTGCTCTGCTGTAAGGTTTGAGATCGTTGCTGGTCTTTCCAGACCTCGGGGGAGGAGAGCTGCTGGTTGATACCTGCCAGCTCGTTCTTTTTTGTTTCTAGGTCAAAGATAACCTCGAAGCTCTTCGAACCTGGCCTGAAGCGCTTTAGCCCGCGCTTGGAGTTCGTTTAGGTTGAGCTTCTCAGTGGGTGTACTCATGGTCTTTTTCTAACGAGTGCAAGAATAAAGAATAACAGGGATAAAGTCAAGCACAGATAGGTCAAACCAAAACCGAAACGGGTATACAGTGTGAGAGAGGAAGAGGGCGTAATGGTGCCTGTGTGAATGCTGGCTGTATGCAGATGTGAGCGATCAAGGACCCTTCCGTAGGGATCGATGATCCCACTGATGCCGGTCGTAGCCGAACGCAGCACAAAGCGCCGGTTCTCTACGGCCCGTAAAATCGCGATGGCAAAGTGTTGGTAGGGGGCGGAACTGGTTCCGTACCAGGCATCATTGGTGACGGTGACCAGGAAGTGCGCACCCTTCCTAACAAAATTTCGCACGATATCTGGGAAAATGATCTCGTAACATATGGGAGATGCGAATTCGTTTCCCTGGAAGCGGTGAAGGACGTATTCTGAGCCTGGAGTCAAATCTCCGATGGCGTGTGTGAAATTGGCGATGAACGAGAATAGCTTCCTATACGGAGTATATTCGCCGAATGGAACCAGATGCATCTTGTAATAAAAAGTGGGAGAGAGGTCGGGGCCCAGGCTGGTGGCGGTGTTGAAATAAAAAATCTGGTCCTGATTTTGCGCGATCTCATTGGTGCCCAGCAGAAAGGTGCATTGGGTTTCCTCGACAAAATCAGTGAGACGACGGATGAACACAGGGAAAATACCATAGTTGCAGGAAAAACACAGGGGCACGGACAGCTCGGCCCAGACGATAAGTTGGGCGCCTTGTGTCTGAGCTTTCCGGCTGAGATCGAGGTGACGTTGAAAAAGTTGCATGGTTTCCTGGTAGGATATACGGCTGAAATCTGTGTCAGCGGGAATATTCCCCTGGACGACAGCACCGGTAAATGAATCAGCGGTAGGTTCGATATCTTTCAGTCCCACAAAACCGACGACGTGAAGAAGCAGAACCAGAGCCAAGACCAGAAAAAAGGGGGATCGTTTTTTAAAGATCATGGCATATAAGAATCCGCATTGGAATAAAACCAGGACGAAGGACAAACCGTAAACGCCTGTTACCGAGGCTGTTTGCAAAAAATAGAGGTTCTGGTATTGACTGTAGCCCAGGAGGCCCCAAGGGAATCCGGTAAGGAGATGGGTCATCGTGAATTCATGGGCAACCCAGATACAGGGTGCTACCAGCCAAACAGCGCGAGGATAGGTCTGTTTTACTTGGCTGAAAAACCAGGCAACAAGTGCCCAAAAAACACCAAGAAACAGCATGAAAAACAGGTAAGTCAGAAAACTGAAAGCCCAAGACAAACCTCCGTAATGGGCGGGGACCGCAGGTATCCAATAGAGGAGCACGGCATAAAAGCCAAAACCTGCCATCCATCCCAGTAAAAAAGCCTGTTTTGGAGTTTTCCGATAAAGGAGATAAAGCACGGGAATGAGTGAGATCCAGGCGAAAAAAAACAGGCTGAATTTAGCGAAAGCCAGAGATGTCAGAATTCCACTTAGTAGAGCTATAGAATAATCTCTAAGTTTCATTATGTCAGGATTAGTTTAGTAGAATATATGAACTTTCGGAATATCGAAATGCTTCAAAGATTAAATGAATTCTGCGCTTATTGTCGAACGATAAAATACTCCCGGGCTTTGGCCCCTTCGCTTTCAACCAGCTGATTTTTGGCTCGATCCGCCTCCGATCTGCTGGCATAGCCTCCGATCCTTACACGGTACAATTGTCGCGTAGAGCTGGGGGAGGGAGGGACCACGATACTTACATAGCCCTGAGAACGGTATTTACCGGCAGTGGCTTCAGCCGCGCTTTGATCTTGGAACGCTCCCACCTGCAGGTAATAGAGGTTATTGGCAGCCGGTTGGGGTTTGGTTTTGGTTGTTGGAGGAGGTTTGGGCTCCTGTTTTTGTACGTCTTGATGGCCGGCGATTTCTTGGCTGATATCGTCTTTACTTTCCTCTAGAGGTTTGGGTTTAGCCGCGACGACTTCCTCGAAGGTGTTTTCTGGCTGAATTTGGGCTGTCCCGGTGATCTGGGCCTGACGTTTGCCAACGGACACTCCTAAGAGAAAGATCACGATCCCAACGATAATTATCGCAAGGAAAATAAAAATAAGGGCGGAGCTGGAAATTTGCAGTTCGCGGTAATCTTTGTTTTTCATGGTTCTCTTATTTTTCGTTCTCCCCCTTATGTAAAAAGGCCTTCATTATTTCCAGAGGCAGCGGGAACACGATCGTCGAATTCTTTTCTGTAGCTATTTCGGTGAGTGTTCCCAGGAAACGGAGCTGGAGGGCCTGGGGATTGGTAGATATGATATCGGCTGCCTTGGTGAGTTTGTCTGCAGCCTGGAATTCTCCCTCCGCATGGATGATCTTGGCTCTTCTTTCACGTTCGGCTTCCGCTTGTTTGGCGATGGCCCGGACCATGTTATCAGGTAGGTCGACATGTTTCATCTCGACAAGCTGCACTTTGATACCCCAAGGATCGGTGTGTTTGTCGATGATCTCTTGGAGTTGAGCGTTGAGCTTCTCCCGCTCGGACAGCAGCCCGTCCAGGTCCACTTCGCCCAATACACTCCGAAGGGTGGTCTGGGCGAGTTGGGAGGTGGCAAAGAGAAAGTCTTGGACTTCCAGGACGGCCCTCTGAGGCTCCATCACCCGAAAATAGACGACTGCATTGACCTTTACCGAGACATTGTCTTTAGTGATCACATCTTGAGGAGGGATATCCATGACCACGATGCGCAGGCTTACCCTCACCATCTTGTCGATAGGCGGGAATACAAAGATCAGTCCGGGGCCCTTGGCTTTGGATAGAACGCGTCCCAAACGAAAGATAACTCCGCGTTCATATTCCTTAAGAATCTTGATGGCATTTAAGAGATACATTATAACCAATGCGATGATGATGGCGAGCGGTGTAATCATTTATTCCTCCATATTAAAACATTATTAAATCATTTTAATCGATTTTTGTCACTTTTATCTTCAAGTTCGGTAAAACTTCGACGACTTTGACTTTGGTTCCTTCCGGGATCTCCTGATCCGCTTCAGCGTTCCAGAGTTCGCCGTGGACAAAGACTTTTCCCTCTGGTTGTAAAGCTGTCCGGGCAGTGCCGATCTTTCCCCTCAGGCCTTCACTTCCCGTGACCGACCTTCTAGAGTGGGCTTTTACTGCCAAGACGACCAGAAAGATAAAGATCAGGGATATCCCGACGGCAAAGGGGATGATGAAATTTAAGCTGGGTCTGAGTTCGGGGATGGGAGCATCAATAAGCATTATAGAACCGATGACCATGGCCACGACTCCTCCTATGGATAGAATACCATAACTCTGGATTTTAATGTCGAGAATAAACATCGCGATGGATAATAGGATCAAGATGAGCCCCACATAGTTGATGGGCAGGATCTGGAAGGCAAAGATCGCCAGAAGGATGGATATTCCTCCTAAAACTCCGGGAAGAATAGCCCCTGGATTGGAAAATTCGAAATACAACCCCAACAAACCCAGCATCAGTAAGATATAGGCGAGGTTGGGATTGGAGATTGTGAGCAGAAATTTCTGACGTCCGGTCATAGGTTGCTCGACGATATCCTGGTTTTGAAGATTAAGTGTGATCTCCTCACCATTAAATCTCTGGATGGTTTTCCCGTGGAAATGTGCCAGAATCTCCCGTTCGCTCTGGGCCACAAGATCTATCAGTTGGCCTTCCAGGGCTTCCTGTTCTGTGTAGGATAGGCTGTCTCTTACTGCCGCTTCCGCCATTTTAATATTGCGTCCCCGTTTTCCGGCGATGCTTTTTATATAGGAGGCGGCGTCGTTGGTGACTTTTTCGGCCATAGTTTCATCCATGGCCTGCCCGGTAAGCGATACTCCCACGGGGTGAGCCGCTCCCGTGTTGGTCCCGGGGGCCATAACAAAGAGGTCACAGGCGATGCCGATAAAAAATCCTGCAGATGCGGCCCGAGCCCCACTGGGGCTTACATAGGCTACAACCGGCACTTCAGACGCCAATATCTTTTCGATAATTTCCCGCATGGAGGAGTCCAGTCCTCCGGGGGTGTTGATCACGATGATGATAAGGTCATGGTTATTCTGCTCAGCCAAGGTTATCGAATTTAAGATGTATTCCGATGTCACGGGATGAATAGGGGCATCGACCGTGATCTTCATGACAGCAGGATAGGCCGAAATTGTCAGCCATGAAAACAGGCAAAAGCAGAGGACAAATTTTTTCACTCTGAATCCATTATAATGAAGCAACTGAAAGCAAGTCAATAATTTATATTGAATTTGTCTTGACATTTTAACCTCAATTCATTAATTATATTTTAATCGGAGCAACGAGGAAACCAGGAGAAATTTATGATCAAAAACGATATTGCCCTTGAAATTGAAAGAAAGACCGAATTCAATAGGGCAAAATCTTTGTCGATCGTGGACAGAATTCTGGAAAACCTCAAAGAATCACTTGCTAACGAAGAAAAGATCGAGATCCGAGGCTTTGCCAGCATGAAAGTCGTATCCAAAAAAACCGGTTTTGGACGCGATATTCGCCGCAAAAAGCAGATCAAGATCAAACATGGTAAACGCATTAAATTTCGCCCAGGGCAAGAGCTGAAAAACCTCTAAGCCTGATTCTCCCTCTCAAAACATCTTCCCAACGTAAAATTTGTCTTTAAAGTAGGGTCCGCTATCTTAACGGACCGTTCCTATGCAAAAGAGGATGGGCTAGAGAAATTTGAACTTTGTCCGGGGGTATAATATCATGGCTATTGGTGAGGTCATAATGAGCAAATATCAGGAAAACCCATTGTATCCGGATAACCTTAAAACATATTCTTTAGCTGAACGCAGCAGTAAGGTTTCGGCCGCAGATTTTGCCCGCGTTTTCCCACCCAAGGGTACGATGGCAGAGTTTATTGACTGCCTACCCAATATATTGGGAGGCCTGGAGCTTAAGGATTTGTTGCGGTGTTACCGGGATGCCAGAGAAAACCATAAAGCGCGCATTTGGGGAATGGGGGCTCATGTGATCAAGGTTGGCTTGAATCCACTTCTCATCGATCTCCTCAAGGAAGGATGGATCACAGGCATAGCTTTGAATGGAGCCGGTATTATCCATGATTTTGAACTGGCATTTGCGGGCATGACTTCGGAGGATGTCGGCATACAGATCAAGGGAGGGGAGTTCGGGATGGCCCGAGAGACCGGAGAATTCCTAAATGCGGCTGTTCAAGCGGCTGCTGCTGAAAATATTGGCATAGGAGAATCGGTAGGCAAAGCTCTGGCCGGATCCGACCTCCCTTACAAAGAGCTGAGTTTGCTGGCTGCGGCCTATGACCTGAATATCCCGGTCACAGTGCATGTTGCTGTTGGCACGGACACCATTCACTTTCATCCTGATTGTGATGGCCGAGCTCTAGGGCAGGCCTCGCTCCGGGATTTTTATCTATTTTCTGCTATGGTCAGAGGGCTTGATGATGGCGGTGTCTACTTGAATGTCGGTTCTGCAGTTGTCCTTCCCGAAGTCTTCCTAAAAGCCGTCTCATATGTTCGGAATCTGGGCTTGCCGTTGGGCGGTTTTACGACTGCCGTATTTGACTTCCTTCATCATTATCGCCCCGATCAGAATGTGGTGAAACGCCCCCTGGAAGGGAAGGGGAGAGGTTTCTATTTCATCGGTCAGCATGAAATTTTGATTCCCCTGTTTGCAGCCGCGCTTAAATTTCCACCTTAGGATTAATTGTAGAGCAGCTGGTAATCCTGAGTCAGATTTCGATAAACCCGTTCGGTCCGTTCGATGGTATCTCGGATCGTGGCAGAGGTATCGATGATATAATCTGCATACCGGCGCTTTTTTTCAGGGGAAAGCTGGCTTTCGATTCGAATCAGAGCCTCTTCACGGCTGATCTTGTCTCTTTGGCTGAGCCGAGTGATCAGCATTTTTTGGGGACAATCGGTTACGACCACCTTGTCGAAAAAATCGATGAATCCAGCCTCGATAGTCAGGGCAGCCTCTGAGATAAAGATCTTGAAGTCTTTCTCTTGCCTGAGAGAAGAGATGATCTTGTTTTTACGAGCAAAAACGAGGGGATGCATAAGCTCATTTAAAAAACGCCGCTCTTCAGGCTGAGCGAATACGATAGCTCCCAATTTGCTGCGATCGATGGCTGAATCGGGATTGAGGATAACTGTCCCGAAATGAGCAACGATCTCTTTCCAAGCCGGCGTTTGCGGCTGCATCAGTTCATGGGCGGCTTCGTCCGCTTTGTATATATAACACCCCAGATCTTTAAATATGTGAGCAGCGATGGATTTCCCCGAAGCAATGGCTCCGGTAAGTGCGACTAATAACACTTTATGATATGAAAGAAATAATGATGTCGGAAATTTATTTATTTCTTTTTCTTTGGCTCTTTAAGGTCGGAATCTGCGAGAAATTGAAAATCTTCATCAAAACAGAGTGCGATCCCTTGTTTTTTCCCAGGCCCATGGTCTTTTCTCAATCGGACGGTAAGGCCGCCTAGGCGTAGGCTGACCTTCTTGCCTTCGGTCAGGTTAGGGGGTAGATCGATTATGAGATTGAGCTTGGAACCCACTGTGACGCCTGAATCTAAAGTGAAATAGGCTCCACCTGAACTGATATTCTTAAGTGTGGTCTTCTCATGAAAGACTTGACCGACCGGAAGCTCACCCTCCACCATGGCCGGCAGGGGGAGCTCAAACCGCCACTCTTTGCGCCGGTTGCGGATGAGCTCGGCTAAAGTTTCGTCTATATCTTTGGCTGTGGCTTTTTTCTTTGGTGTCGCTTTTTTAGGCATGTTTACCTCTTGCAATGGCCTGCTGGCTCAAAATAATGCGGAGTTGATCGCATACAATGC
The DNA here is from genome assembly GCA_030609975.1 of Acidobacteriota bacterium. Taxonomy (GTDB): domain Bacteria; phylum Acidobacteriota; class Aminicenantia; order Aminicenantales; family Aminicenantaceae; genus JAUWSR01. The sequence goes on from JAUWSR010000014.1 coordinate 13,559, forward strand.
CAGCTGCAGCCGGCTGTGAGTATCCAGTTTGGCGTAAATGCTTTTAATGTGGGATCTTACCGTGTTCTTACTGATGAACATAGCGTCGGCGATCTCGTCATTGCTTTTCCCTTGACCGATCAGCCTCAAGACCTGAAATTCCGTCGGGGTTAATTGATCCAGGGTTTTTTCCTTGAGGTCACGGCCCACGACGGAGATGATCCGGTCCATGATGCTGCTCATCTTGTCACGCGGCAGCCAAATCTCTTCTTTATGCACCACTCGGATGGCATCTGAAAGCTGATCAGAGGATTCGTTGAAATCAAAGTACCCACGTACTCCAACGTTCATCAGCCCCACCACTTCCTCATGGGAGGGGATATTTCCCAAAAGCATAAGTTGAGTTTTGATCTTGTTGTTCTCAGAGATATCCCGCACGGCCTTGCAGACCTCCCGCAGGTTGGGCATGTGTTCCGAAGTTGTAAAGAGAACGACGTTGGGCTTGAGCTCTTTGATCGATGCTAAAAACGAATCGATGGTGCTTTTTTCAACACTGGCTACCTCGATGTCGTCAGAGGAGTCCATGGCCTTCTGGATTCCTGCCAGGATCAGATCCGACGTGCAATATATCAAGGTTTTGATTTTTTTCTCATCCAAGGCTTTAGAACTTGTTTTATTCATGTTAAATATACTTTCTTCCCCCTTGTCTATGTTCCAAGTGGAATAATAACATATTAATTCATGTAATAGTATAAAAACCAATTTTCAATGTCAATACACTTGAATTACTCATAAATCCTACCGACTATTTATTTCAATTCCTGATTCAATTGAACTCAACCCATTAAAGGGAGAACAGAGTCACCAATGCCTATGCAATATCAAGTATTATTTGGTCGGTAGTATTTAGGAATAAGCCAGGCACATTAACTGAAGCGCGGGTAGGATGGCTTGCTGAGGCTATCTAGAGGTTAAGATAGGCTGGATTTTATAGGGTTTATCCAACTGCACGGAAACGAGCTGTTTGCCTTTTTGACTGGGATCGGTTGTGGCGAATATGACCTCACCGGATACGATCAAGTTCAATTGGTTTTCCAGGATCAGGGTTTTCGGAACATTCAAGGACAGAGTGAGGCCGGCGCCGATCACCACCCTATTCTTAAGTACGAAGATAGCCTCTTGGGAACTTATTGAGGAAAGTTCGGTCCCCTCCTCGAAACCTTTCCCTTGGGCATTTTCTCCGGAGACCATAATAGGAAGAGACAGGTCGAAACAACGCTCTGACTTATTGTTCTTATTCTGGCAAGGAATGGGTGTCTTTCTGATTTCTTGATCTAATCGCATTTCGTCCTCGATTTTCGCAGATGCAGCATCCTTAGGCAATCGCTTTTAAAGATGAATTACAGGGTGATATTTTCATCGTATTGTCTCATCCAAAACGGTTATATGAACATTTAGATGTCTCACCGCTCCTTCACATTTTTTTCTCATCGATGATATATTTATTCTCAAATTTCAAGGAAACACGGTGCCGGGAATTATGGTTTTTGGGAGCCTCTAAAAAGATCACCTTACCTTTGATGATCAGTTTCAGATCCTTGTCCTCGGCTAGGCGAGAAGGAAGGTCAACCGATAATTTTAGGCCTGAATCCATCGTCACATCATTCGTCAGCCAAAAGGAAGAGCCGTTCTCACTGATATAGGAAAGGATGGTCTTTTCGGTAAAGGCTTTTCCCGAGGAATCAATGCCTTCTACCAAGGTCGGGAGAGGCATGTCGAATCCATTCTCTGGAAAGGGGTCTTCAAGATGCCGGTCTTCTGAACGGGCTTTTGCCATAATCGCTTCCTTTGCTTCCAATTAACTCAGAAGTGACACTACCTTGCCACAATTTTTTGAACTGAACAATCACCCCTCTAGGTGAAGTGAGGGGTGATTTTTTTGTGATCGATGTCCCCTACATCTTTGTTAGGCTGGGATTTCTTGACATGCCTGGGGGGGGAGGGCTAGAATGACCAAGAATCAGAATCTGGAGAAATACGGTGAAAGAAAACGATCGTTTGGTGAGGAATATTACAGCTAAAAGTGAAGATTTTTCGAAATGGTACCCTGAAATTATCCGCAAGGCGGCGCTGGCGGACTATGCCCCCATCAAGGGCATGATGGTCATTCGTCCTTATGGGTATGCTATCTGGGAATATATCCAAGCTCATTTGGATCGACGGATAAAATCCAGCGGCCATGAGAACGCTTATTTTCCGCTTTTTGTCCCCGAAAGCTTACTTCAAAAGGAAACCGCACATCTGGAGGGTTTCTCTCCCGAAGTGGCCTGGGTGACACAAGGCGGAGCCGATGAACTGGAGGAACGTTTAGCCGTCCGGCCGACATCAGAGGCTATCATCGGGCACATGTATTCCAAGTGGATCAAATCGTATCGAGATCTTCCTGTGCTCATCAACCAATGGGCCAATATTGTCCGCTGGGAGAAGGTGACCCGCCCCTTTCTCCGAACGACCGAGTTTTTGTGGCAGGAGGGCCACACGGCGCATGAAACCCAGGAGGGAGCACAGGAGGAAACGCTCAAGATCCTGGCCTTGTACAAGGAATTTTCGGAGACAGAGTTGGCCGTTCCGGTCCTGTCCGGCGAGAAGACCGAAAAAGAGAAATTTGCCGGAGCCCAAATGACCTACTGTATCGAGGGCTTGATGTCGGATGGTAAAGCGCTGCAAATGGGCACTTCGCATGACCTGGGACAGAACTTTGCACAGGTTTTTAATATCCGTTTTGAGGATCGGGAGCAGACACTGCAGTATGCCTGGCAGACGTCTTGGGGAGTCTCCACGCGCTTGGTAGGAGCGGTGGTGATGTGCCATGGCGATGATTCCGGTCTTAAGCTGCCTCCCAGAGTGGCTCCGGTGCAGGTGGTGATTGTCCCCATCTCCGTGGGAGATTGGAAAGAGACGGTCCTTCCGGTTGCACGTCAACTTGAGGTATCCCTCAAACAGGCCGGTATACGCGTGAAACTGGATGCTAGGGAGGAATTCACCCCCGGCTGGAAATTCTCAGACTGGGAAATGCGAGGTGTGCCTCTACGTTTGGAAGTGGGGCCACGCGATGTGAAGAACAACCAGGCTTTGTCCGCGAGAAGAGATACCCGTGAAAAACAGCCTTTGAGTTTGGAAAACATTGCAGATCCGGTTTTGAAACTGCTGGATGATATCCAAAATAATCTTTTACAATCTGCCAGGAAATTCCAAAAAGAAAACACCCATGTGGTCGGGGATTATGCGGAATTTAAGACCGTACTCGAAGAGAAAAAAGGATTTCTCAAGACCTTCTGGTGCGGGAGCGCGGAGTGTGAAAACCAGATCAAAGAGGAAACCATGGCCACTATTCGGGTCGTCCTGATGGAGGAAGATAGGGATTCTGGAGATGGGGGCTGTATCTGCTGTGGAAAGGGATCCCAAGAACAGGTTTACTTTGCCCGTGCGTATTAGCCATTGATGAATAAAATATTTTCAGAAGAACGGGAGTTGATGATCACTCGCCAACTGCAGGCCAGAGACATCCGTGATCCCAATGTCCTGAGTGCTATGCGGAAGGTCCCCCGACATGAATTTGTCCCGGACACAATGAAGAAGTATGCTTACAATGATGAACCTCTTCCGATCGGGGAGGGGCAGACGATCTCTCAGCCCTTTATCGTAGCCTACATGACTGAAATATTGAAATTAGACAAAAACCACAGGGTGTTGGAGGTGGGGACCGGGTCGGGATATCAAACTGCGGTCCTGGCCGAGATCGCGCACCAAGTGTTCAGTGTGGAGATCATTGCGTCGCTGTCACAGCATGCCAAAGATATTCTTCTCGGCCTTGGGTATAAAAATATCCGATTTAAGATCGGGGATGGTTCTTCGGGCTGGTTAGAGCATGCCCCTTACGACGCAGTCATCGTAACCGCGGCTCCGGCTACGGTTCCCTCTGCTCTCGAAGAGCAGCTCCAGATTGGAGGCCGCATGATCGTTCCTTTAGGGGAGGCCTATCAGGACCTGGTGTTGCTCTCCAGAGAAAAAAAGAAGACCAAGCGTAAAACCCTGATCTCCGTCCGTTTTGTGCCGCTGGTGAGACAAGAGTGAAAAAAATATTCAGATCGCTTTTGTGTATTCTGGTTATATTCTCAATGCCCTGGCCGTTTTTTGCGCTCAACCAATCCTACATTAGAGTATTCCTGCCTGGCGGACGAGCTATCACCGCTGAATTGGCGGTTTCCCCGGAACAGCGCCAGACAGGTCTTATGTTTCGCGACAAAATCAATCCGGATCAGGGTATGTTGTTTCTGTTTGAGAGAGAAGGACGGCATTCTTTCTGGATGAAAAACATGCAATTTGCGATCGATATCCTCTGGTTGGATAGAGATAAAAGGATCGTTCATATCGAAAAGAGTGTTCCTCCCTGTGAGAGCGAAAATTGCCCTTCCTATGCCCCGGAAACTCCTGCGTTATACGTACTGGAACTGGCGGCCGGTTGTGCGGAGCTTTACGACCTAAAACTCTATCAACGTATTGATTTTATCCTTCACAAAGACTAAAGTTTCTTCCGCAAAGGGGAAAAATGTCGATTAAAATTAGAGGTGAAAGATTATCTAAACCTGACAGAATGCGATCTTCCAAAGTCTATATGATTTTTCGATGGTATTAAGGCGGTCAATAACGCTAATTTTTTTGGATGATCAGGTTACAAGTTGAGGATACGGGCCAGTTCATGTGCTGCATTCTCGGAAGCTTTTTTAGCTCCCAAAGACTCTTTGATCCGGGTGAACTGCTCCAACATGTCCGCTCTGCGTTCTTCATCCTCCAGAATATCCAACGCGGCCCGGCAGAGATTGTCCGCCGTGAAATCTTTTTGAATAAATTCAGGAATGACCGTACGGCCGGATAAGATGTTGACAATACTGTAGCGGGGGATCTTTACGATCGGCTTTCCTAGGAAGTATGTCAGCGGGGAAATGCGGTAAAAGGCGATGATGGGCGTGCCTAGCAGGGCTGCCTCAAGATTGGCGGTTCCACAGGCAGACAGTGCCAGATCCGATGCTGACAGCGCTTCATAATGATGGGTATCGAGTATTAAAACATCATCTGAAACGGAGGCGAGGGAATTGCGGAAGATGCTGGGATCAAGATGTTCCGCTTGGAGAAGCAGGAACTGAATATTTCTGTTTTTTCCTAGGGAAGTAATCGTATCGAGCAGGACCGGCATGTGATAAACGATCTCACTCGGTCGACTCCCTGGAAGGAGTGCGATTTGGATTTTTGCAGGATCCAAGTGATACAATTGACAGAATTCTTCCCGGGAAAGGGAGGTTGAGATCGATTCCATCAGCGGATGGCCGACGAAGACTGAGGGAATGTCTGCTTCAACGAAGATCTGCTCCTCGAAAGGATAGATCAGCATCATGCGGTCCACATAGCGTTTTATGCTTTTCAGCCGGCCTTTTCTCCAGGCCCACACGGTCGGGCTTATATAGTAAAGGACCGGGATGTTTTGTTTTTTCAGGACCTTTGCCAGCCTTAGATTGAAATCCGGGGAATCAATAAGAACGGCTTCTCGGGGGGGGTGGCTTTAATCTCGGAACGAATGCGCTTGAATATAGATTTGATCCGGGGGATATGTGATAAGATCTCGAATATGCCTACCAAGGACAGCGCGTCAACGGAGAAAAGCAGCCTGACCCCCTCCTGCTGCATGCGGTTACCGCCTATCCCGAAAAAATTAACCTCGGGGTGCAGCTTTTGAAATTGGCGCATCAATTCTGCCCCATATTTTTCTCCGGAATTTTCTCCAGCGATGATCAGAACCGAGTTCATTTCTCTTCTTTTTCCTGTCCGTAATAGACGATCTCAGGCAGTTTTTCAGGATCCTGTCCGTAATAGAAAAGCCATTTATCATAGGAATCCTGATCGTTGTAGATCATCTTGGATAATTCGGTGGAAGTGCTGACGACACCAATGACCTGGGCATTGTCGATGGCATCGATCACTGACTGGGGCGCGATCAGTACCTTCTGGGGAGCAGTAGGAGCAGATGTTTGTGCCTGTGTCTGGGCACGCCGGCCACGACGTCCCGCAGGTCGGGTAGGTCTCTGTGGCCCCTGTGAGAAAAGCAGGATAATATTCCATTCCCCGTGCTCGGTCATAGGGTCTTTAAAGGGACGTCTCAGACATTTCTCTTCCAAGAGTTCATCAAAGTTTTTGGGAAACCTGCCGGGAAATTTCGTTTGAAAAACTCGGATGGCCTCTACGTACTGCTTCCCCCGGAAAATCAGTTCTGCTTCCGCTTCCCTTTGAATCTGTGTTTGCCATACCGGGACTGCCAGCAAAAGACCAAAAGAAAGAATAAATATGGCAAAAAGGACGATGAGAAGGGTATAACCCGGTTTCATTGGTATTGTGTTACCACGTGTTATAGGGCGTTCCATCGATTCCGGTAAGATCCGATCCGGATCTGACGTCTGCGATGCCGGGGATCACTCCTGAAAGAAGGTCATCCTCATTGAGTTCCTCAGGAATTTCTTCCCAGTTATCTACAGCATAGGTGATGGGATCCCGTGGGATCATTTTGAGGTAGCCTTCATCCACCAGAGTTTGTAAAGATATGGGGTACTTTCTTTTGTCGGTGTAATATTGGCCGAGGAGATTCCGCATGATATAAAGGTTTTCCTTGAGCATTGTCTCTCTTGCTTTTTTAACCGAGTTGCGATACTGAGGCAGCCCCATTCCCACGATAATGCCGATCAAGGTCATGACGATCACGAGCTCTATAAGCGTGAAACCCTTGTCCTCTCGATCTTTGTCTTTGCCTTGCGTGTTAAGGTAGCCTGTCATGTTTTGTCCTGTCCTGTCTTCTGGGATCGCTACCATTCCCGGTAGCGGGAACCATCCAGTGCAATCCCTTGGCTTCGGGTATAAACGTCAAAGACGTTTTCACCTCCCCAGGTGTCAGTATCGTATTCGTCTTGAAAAGAACGCAATCCCCATTCATAGGAGTTGGTCATCGGGTCTTTGGGGATCCTTCGTAATAACTTGATGACTTTGGTAGCTTCTTTGCCGTCCACGGTCTCAGTCACCTCAAATCATTTGACCAATATCTCGAGGTCAGGAGGATATCCTTCGGTGTTGGATTCGATCTCGAATTTTTTTTCGTCGGCAAGCTTTTTGAAAACATCGACTGCCTCGCGTATGGTCCGCAGATTCCTGCGCAGTTCGATCTCTTTTGATCGTTTTACCGCGATTTTGGTAAGGGGGAGGGCTGCTACGGCCATGACAGAGATGATGGCCAACGTGATCAACAGTTCGACAAGGGTAAACCCTTTTTTTCCAAAGTTCAGTTGAAGCATTTTGCTTCTATTTAGTCGCGTTAGTAGCGGTCTTTTTGATATTGTCCCTTCTTGGGGGGGCCGCTGCGATCAGGTCTTCTATCGCGATTGTCGTTACGGTTATATCTATTATCGCGGGTGTCGCTGCGTGGGGGCGCGTTGGGATCAAGAGCTCGTTTGCTGAGGCGTACCTTGTTGTTCTCATCAATAGCGATAACCTTGACCTCGAGAACTTGGCCCATTTTCATGACATCTCGGATGTTCCGTATCCTTTCGTGTGATACCTCGGAGATGTGCAACAACCCGTCCACATTGGGCAGGATCTGGATGAAGGCGCCATACTCTTCGAGCCGCACGACCTTGCCTTCATATACTTTGCCGACTTCGGCTTCAGCAGTGATGTCCCGGATCATTTTTTCGGCGGTTTTTACAGCCTCCATATCGGAGGAAGAGATGATGATCTTACCGTCTTCTTCGATGTCGATCTTAGCTTTGGTTTCCGCGATGATCTTTTTAATTATCTTGCCCGCGGGGCCAATGACCTCTCCCACTCTTGAGGGATCAATGTAGATGCTAATGATCCGCGGCGCAAAGGGAGATATCTCCGGTCTCGGGGCCGGCAGGGCTTCTTTCATCTTGCCGAGGACTTTGAGCCTGGCTTCTTTGGCCTTAAGCAAAGCTTCTTCGAAGATATCCAGAGGGAGATGAGGGATCTTCAGGTCCATTTGGATAGCCGTGATCCCTTTTTCCGAGCCGGCGATCTTCAGGTCCATATCTCCAAAGTGGTCCTCGAGTCCAGCGATATCAGTTAGTATGGCGTGTCGATCGCCTTCATAAACCAGCCCCATGGCAATTCCCGCTACGATCTTGGAGAGAGGAACACCGGCATCCATAAGTGACAAAACTCCGCCACACACGGTGGCCATTGAGGAAGATCCGTTTGATTCCAGGATATCGGATACGATTCTTATGGTATAAGGGAAGTCTGCTTCATCATCCGGAATGGATCTTGCGATGGCACGCTCGGCCAGGGCTCCGTGGCCGATCTCTCGTCTTCCGGGCCCTCGAAGAAATGCGACTTCACCGACACTGAAAGGCGGGAAATTGTAATGCAGCATAAAGCGTTTTTTACGTTCTTCCCCTAAGCCGTCTATTCTCTGAGTATCTTCAGTGGTCCCCAGGGTGACGGTTGCCAAACACTGTGTCTCACCACGCGTAAAGATGGCTGAACCGTGGGTGCGGGGTAAAGTGCCGACTTCAATGGTGATGGGACGAATGTCATCGAAGGCTCTGCCGTCCGGACGCTTGTGGTCCTCCAAGATGAATTTCCGAACCTGTTTTTTCTGAACTTGATAAAATATCTCTTTGGTCTCTGCCAGCAGGTCCGCATCATCTTCCGGGACTTCACTCAGCACAGATTCTTGTATCTCTTTGATTTTGTCTCGGCGGGAATTCTGATTATCAGCCAGGAAAGCATTCATGACCGATTGCGAAACTTGAGCTTCGACCTGGGCAAAACGTTCCTGATCCAGCTCTTTGACTAGAAATTCCCTTTTTTGAATGTTTAAGCGGCTGAAAAGATCTTTTTGGGCTTGGATGATCGGCTGGATGGCGTCCTTGGCTAGCTGCACGGCTTGGACGATCTGTTCTTCCGAAACTTCCATGCTTTGCGCTTCGAGCATGACCACTCCCTCTTCAGTGGCGGCAACCACCATGTTAAGCGGGCTGTTTTCGATTAAGCTTTGCAGAGGATTGACGATAAATTCGTCGTTTATTAATCCGATTTTGACCGCCCCCATGGGGGTAGTGAACGGGATATCAGAGCAGTAAAGTGCGGTCGAGGCACCAATGAGTCCCAAAGTGTCTGGTTCATTTTCCAAGTCCGCTGAGAGCAGAAGCGCAACGATCTGAGTGTCCGAGAAGTATCCTTCGGGAAAAAGGGAACGGATAGGACGGTCGATCAGACGGCTGAGTAGAATCTCCCGTTCTGAGGGCCTGCCTTCTCGTTTAAAAAAGCCTCCGGGGATCTTCCCCGCGGCTTAAGTGTTCTCACGGTAGTCGACCGTAAGCGGCAGTATAGGCTTTGTCTCTTTCTGACCTTTTTTTGATCAGGCGGAAACATACATCACCG
>JAUWSR010000288.1 GCA_030609975.1 Acidobacteriota bacterium
AGCAATATTACTCATTTTAAAAACTCAGTGCGATCTGAACCATATACATGTCATTTTTCAGCTGTATCTCTGATTCACGATTGAAGTCGTACTCAAACTTTAAAAAAACACTGGGCCCCAGGCTGAAGACCGCGCCCACAGCCCAGCGCGTCTTCTTGACCGAGATTCCGTCGCCCGGAGATTCCGGCCCTTCGAATCCCGGGCCATGTAAAGGATCATGATAGTCGAGCTTCTGATAGCTGGCATAGGGCCGGATATTCTTCCAGACCATGGCAAGATGGGCATAATATCCATAGCCCTTGCCGTTAGCATAGCCCGGGATGTTTTCCGACGTGTTATAGGTGTACTCGAAAACCCACTCGAAATCATTTGTGATCCAATAGGCATTGGCTGCCTGCATCGTCCGGTAGCGAGAGTTCGCATCATCGTATTTTCCCCGGTAATAGGAATATCCGATGCCGATACTCGACTCCGGCGCCCATAACAGCCGTCCCCCCCAGCCCTTGTTGGCATTGTTATCCTTGAACTGCTGCCCGCCATCGGGGCCATCACTTTCCACCAAGCCATTTCCGAACCAAGCCGAATAATCCAGCCCCAGAGCACTCCCAGTGGCAGCAATTCCGATATCCCGCCAGGTCAGTGGGACAAAAAAATCGATGTTCAAAGGAAAGTTGATATAAAGCTGTTCATGTGGCAGGTTTCTTTCGTTATACCAGCCAAAAGGAACCAGATAGAGGCCCAGCTTGAGGCTGAAGTATTGGGATGTATCCACTCCCACCCAGGCTTGATTGAGGTCCAGGGTTTTGTCCGTGTAAAAGGAAGCTTCGGCCATAAATCGGACATTCTGGGAAAGCTGTCCCGAAAAAACAAGCCCCAAGAGAGGATTCCCAAAGCTTCCGTCGGGAACCAGCCCTTCTTTCTCACTTTTCGCATAATCGGCAGCGGCATAACCTTTTATCTGCAGCTGTGGATTTTGAGGAACGGCCTGCGCCCCGATCATACCCGCACAAAGAACAAAAATGGTGATATTTATAAAAATTCTCATTTTTTTAGCTGTGAAAAGTCGAAACCGTCTTCCAAGATATCTGTCTTATGGTCACCGATTTTGGCATTTTGAGCGACCAAACGGTTGATCTCGTTGATGCCCTCTTTGGTGCCCATCCAGATCGCGCCCACCAAGGCGCCATTCTGGAGAACCACCTTCTTAAAGCATCCTTGGGCCTCGTCCAGTTTGAAGATTTCTTCGTAACCTTCTTCTTCAGGGTTGACCAATCCCAGAGAAGTGACATGCACACCCATGACCTTAAGAGTATTGGAAGGGACGGTTCCCTCATATTCTTGGAGCTGTCCTGAGATATTGTAGGCAGCGTTTTTCGCCTGTTGAAAAGAAGCAGGGATGATACCATACACGCGCCCCTTGTGTTCACTGACATCGCCGGCTGCATAGATATCCGGATGGCTTGTCTGTAGATGTGCGTTAACGATCACTCCTCTGTCTGTTTCCAGGCCGGCAGCCTGAGCCAGGTCCAGATAAGGCCGGACTCCGGCAGCGACAACGATCATCTCAGCCGCTATTTCTCCCCCATCTTTGAAGCGAAGTCCGGTGGCTTCCCCTTCCCCCAGAATCTCCTCTGTGGTTTTCCCCAGGAGCCCTTGGATCCCCATGTTTTCGATCTGCTGCTTCAGCAGGGTCGCCGCCCGAGCATCCAATTGGCGGGGCAAGAGCCGGGGAAAAAACTCGATGACAGCGACCTCGGCTCCCCCGGCGTTAAGAGCTCGGGCGATCTCCAGTCCCAGGAGTCCTCCTCCGATAACCGCAACTTTTTTCCGATCTTTGAGATATACCTGGATGTTCAAGGCATCTTCCAGCGTTCGCAGGGTAAAAACACCGGATATACTCACATTTTTGATAGGGGGAACTCCTGCGTAGGCGCCGTGGGCAAGAAGCAATTTATCGTACTCCTTAACACCTCGGTTTTTGAATTCGACCGTCTTCGCTGCCGGATCGATCTTCTCCACTTTTTTGGCTAGGTGAAGCCGTATGTTGTGATCGCTGTACCACGCCTCCGAGAAGGCGAACAGGCGATCATACGGCATGTGTCCCGCCAAAAACTCGATCAGATTGGGCCGGGGGTAATAAAGATATTGTTCCTGTCCAAAGATATCAATCTCGATTTCGGAATTGATATCTCTTAAAGTTTTGGCAAAGATGGTCCCGCACAGACCATTCCCTAAAACGATAACGCGCATTTTACTAATAAAGGGCTATGCTGGAATCCTAAGACAGCTTTTGGAAATATTCTTTGCCGACTCCACACTGAGGACAAACCCAATCATCGGGAAGATCCGCAAAGGCGGTTCCAGGTGCAATCCCCCCAGCTGGATCCCCCGTTTCAGGATCATAGATGTAGCCACAGGCCGTGCATTCATACTTTTCCATTGTAATCTCCCTTTCGTTGAAACAAAGATCAATCCTCTTCAAGGACGTGCTCTTCGTATTTAACTTCCAATTTAAATTTGTGCGCTTTTTCCTGCTCGACCAAAAACTCGAACAGTTTTTTCAGGTCAGCATCATCGGTGCTGTCAGCTATATAGCCATAAAGCTCAACCGCACTCTGTTCTTTTTTTGCGGCAAAAATGAGCAGATCTTGAAAATTCATTTCCGGACCCGTTGGCTCCTCGACCAGATAATCCGAGATCTTCAGATCAATGATTTTTTCCGGTTTCAAGGCTGCAATTTTCTCGGGAGTGATGTCTTCAAGAAGTCTTTTATGATTTCTTTCCTCTTCCTCTAATTCCGACAACAGCTCTTTCAAGCCTGGATTTTTCGCCTTTTTGGCCATGCCACTGTAGGCATCAACCGCGTCTTCTTCTCGGGCGATGGCAAACTTGATCACATCATCAAAATTTTTAAGCTCCATTTTTCCTCCTGTTGATTCTTTATTCTGAGGGGCCTTTATGTATTTTTCGGTTTCATAGGCTTGTTGCAGCACACCAAGATACCTACTCCGGATTTTACAACCTTAACTTCTTGTCTGCAAAGCTCACACCTATAAACTTTTCCTTCATCAGCCATGCTTACCTACCTATGCTTTAAATTAAAACTAAATTCTTCAGAAACGACAGCCTATTATAGTGAATCTCTTCTTGTGAGTAAATAAAAATCCCAAAATTCGCCCTCTAAAAACGCTTAACCTTTAAAGGTCTTAAGAAAATTATGAAAATCGATCTCGTTAGCATCTAAACCATATTCGTAGACATAACGGCTGGACAGGCGCGAGGCGAAGATCGCCCTCAGATAGGCGTCCGGAACACGCTTGAATATCTTGTCAAATCCCAAAAAATCGATCAGGACCGAAGGACAGCAGCACTGGATGACATTCCGGAAAAGCTTGCGGTCTTTAAAAAGCTCAGAGGCATAAACAGCATCGGTCACAGCGTTGATCTTATCACTGATCCGGTCGGACAGCACTGCGCGTGGAATCCCCTTTTTCAGGCTTTCTCTCTGGATGGCATGGTATTCTTGGGAGGCATTCTTACGGATGATCTCCAGGATCTCTCGGATATATTTGCTCCTCAGGACAGGAATCCTGCCTTTCTTGACGCACATATGCTTTTCAAATTCCTCATCGTTCAATGCCAGGCTGGCGAACACCTCAAGAGAAGAAGAGGTTACGCCGCCCTTGTTGGCAGAGGCATCCTTAAAAATGATCACACCCTTTTCCTCCAAACGCAGACGGGCACCCTGCGTAAGGAACAGGTTGGCCCCTTCCGAGATGATCTTAAAACGGGGATTCCCCTCATTGTCCAGGAATTTCTGCCAGTTGTTGATGTTGATGGAGGCGGGTCTTCCCCCACAAGGCACAAACAGGTCGGCCGCAAATCTAGGATTGAGATGGAAGGAATTGCGGAATTCCAGACCGTTGATCACCTTTTCGCCGTCCGGTAACGTGACATCATTGTCGGTGACGGACAGCAAGAATCCCTGGGAAGACAGATATTTTTTAGTAAAATTCTTCACGGGCTGCCGCGCTTTCGCCAGCCTGGTCAGTTCAACCCGATTCAGGCCTTGCGGATCGTAAAGAACCCCAGAACCATCGATGAGGGCTAAAATCTTGTCTTTAGATATCAAGATCTCGTTGCTGCCCAGGTCGCCATCCGGACCGCCCGTCATGACCTTGGTCACATCCTTTTCTTTCCAGCCTAGATCTTTCAGGATATTGAGTACAAATTGATGAACTGAATTCGTGGTCATGCCGTATAGGTCATGGGGAATTCCTCCCATTGTCAACGGCTTCCCCGTCGAGAAAGACTTCCAATAGGGATAGTCCAAGGCCTTGGCTCGCAGCGAGGCCCACTCCATGAGCTCGGCCGTTCCTTCATCCGGTCCCAGGAAGAGAAGCAGCTCCTTCCCATAGTAATCCAGGAGACCCTCCTCCGGCACCAAAAGGTCCAACAGGGCGTGGATGTACGTCTTGAAGGCACACTCCATTTTGTCTTGATGGTCCCAGCGCAGCAGGATCGTCCCCTTAGACCCTCCTTC
>JAUWSR010000018.1 GCA_030609975.1 Acidobacteriota bacterium
CTCAAAGCCATCTCTGCGCTCAATCGAATACCCTCTAAAAATATCCAAATATTTCTAGACTCATATGAAGAAAAAGGCAGCGCCGCTGTTTCTGAAAAGATCCGGGAACTCGCCGGGAACTCCTCTCACGCTCTATGTCTTGAGTCGGCCATTCCCGGCGGAGCCTTAAAACTTAGACGAAAAGGACGTTTTGTCATCCGGATTACAGTGAAAGGAAAAGCAGCCCATGCCGGCAGTCCAGAATCTGGCATAAGCGCAATCGATGAACTCATGTTTCAACTCAAAACGCTCCAGCGTCTACGCAGTCAAAGCATCAGCCTTAACACCGGGAAAATATCAGGAGGAGAAGCGGTAAATGTAGTTGCTTCCCAAGCAGAGGCGATACTGGATATCCGTTTTTGGACGGATACGCAGGCTGAACGAATAAAGAACGCCCTAAAAAATCTTCAGCCTTCTCAGCCGGGTGCTCGGGTAATCACCACCTTAGAGCAGGAAATGCCGCCCCTGGAACACAGCCGCGCCTCAGCTGCTATGCTCAGGAAGATCACCCGTATTGCGCGAGAGATGAACCTGGAATTGAAGGGCGGCAGGACCGGAGGCGGCTCGGATGCTTCGGTCGCAGCTCAGCAAGGCCTTCCTGTCCTGGATGGCTTGGGGCCTGATGGAGACGGCATTCATGCCGAGCACGAGCATGTGCTGATCCCCTCGTTGATCGAGCGTACAGCCCTCCTCACTGAACTTCTGCTCCGTCTCTAATCTGTTGTTTACCGGAATTATTCACGAGTTGAGGTTGCCTCAGCTGTCGGTGCGAGCCTCCGCAAGAGGCGAAGCAACCTCATCGTGTTTCGCTGGCACAATGAGATTGCTTCACCTCGCCCGCAATATGATGATAGGTAACATCGACATTTTTCATCAATAATTCAGGTCTATTGTTCCCAAAGGGAAATCATAATATAATAAATATTTTTCAAGGAACTTTGCATGATCAAGAAATCTTATCTGCTGACACCCGGCCCTACGCCTATACCTGAAAGTGTCCTGGCAGCCTCTGCTCAGCCCTTTATGCATCACCGCACACCAGAGTTCTCTGAGATCTACATGGCTGTTACCGAGGGCTTGAAGTACATTTTTCAAACAGATCAGGATGTTTATATCCTTGCTTCTTCAGGATCTGGGGCGATGGAGGCGGCCGTGGTCAACATCTTGAGTCCAGGTGACAAAGCTCTGATCCTGAACTGCGGCAAATTCGGGGATCGCTGGATAAAGATCTGTAACGCTTACGGGATCGCCGCTACCGCCGTAAACATTGCATGGGGAGAGATCTATACCAAAGAACAACTCAAGGAGGAGATGGGTCGCCATTCCGATATCAAAGCCGTCTTTTCCACCTTGTCTGCAACTTCCACAGGCACCGTTTATGATATTCAAGGTTACTCTGAGGTTGTTTCCCAGACGGAAACTCTGTTGGTCGTAGATGCTATTTCAGGAGTCGGAGCTATGCCTTGCCCCATGGATGAATGGGAATTGGATGTCGTGATCTCCGGTTCCCAAAAATCATTCATGACACCCCCTGGTCTAGCGTATATCAGTTTTTCAAAAAAAGCGTGGGAAAGCGTGGAGCGTTCCCGCTCTCCCAGATTTTATTTCGATGCCCGGACCGCGCGTAAAAGCCTACAGAAGAAAACCTCGCCCTGGACTCCCGCCATATCCCTGGTCATTCAACAGATGTCCTCTTTGGATATCATGCAAACGCTGGGCCTGGAACAACTGTTCGAACACCATCGCATCTTAGGTACAGCCACACGTGCCGGAATTCAAGCGATGGGGCTGAGTCTGCTTTCGAAAAACCCCGGCAACAGCCTCACGGCTGTCAGAACTCCGGCAGGGATCGACGGTACTCATTTGGTAAAAACCATGCAGTCAAAATACCAAGCCTATATCGCCGGATCCCAAGCTCCTCACCAGGGGGAATTTTTCCGTATCGGTCATCTTGGTTACGTGGGTGGATTCGATATCATCACAGCTTTATCCGCCTTGGAGATGGCACTTGCTGATCTATGCTATACTTGTGAACGTGGCAGCGCCATAAAAGCTGCTGAAGAAATATTAAAGGAGAATTGGCAATGAAAAAGATTTTGGTATGTGACGTAATGGACCCCGATGCCTTAGCGGGCCTGGAAGCTGTATCTGAATTCGATGTGACCATAAAAACCGGCATGGATGAGCAAGAGTTGATGGCCACGGTTCCCGGTTATCACGCCCCGGAAATCCGCAGTGCCACCAAATTAACTAAAAATGTGATCGACGCCACACAAGGGATGGAGATCATTGTAAGAGCGGGTATCGGCTTGGATAATGTCGACCTGGCCGCGGCTAAGGACAAAGGAATCCAGGTCAACAACACGCCGTCAGCCACGACCGTCTCTGTAGCCGAACACACCTTTGGTTTGATGCTGGCCGCAGTAAGGAATCATGGCCCTGCCAATCTCTCGATGAAAGCCCATAAATGGGAAAAAAAGCTCTTCAAAGGCAGCGAGCTTTACGAAAAAACTCTGGGTATCATTGGGAGTGGGCGGATCGGGCTGGCTGTAGCAGAGCGTGCACTGGCCTTTGGCATGAAAGTGATTGCTTTTGATATCGTCCAGATCCAAACCGATCTGGATGTCCGGCAGGTACCTCTCGAAGAGGTTTTGGCCCAAGCTGATATTATCTCCCTGCATCTTCCTATAAGTGAATCCACTCGGCACATGATTTCGGACAAAGAATTCGATCAGATGAAAGACGGCGTCATCCTGGTCAATGCTGCACGGGGCGGAGTTGTAGATGAGGATGCGTTGCTGAAAGCCCTGCAATCGGGCAAGGTCAAAGCGGCTGCCCTGGATGTTTATGAAAAGGAGCCTGCCACCAATTTTGAGCTCATCGACCATCCCAAAGTCCTGGCCACTCCTCATATAGGCGCGGCTGCCGGTGAAGGACAAAAAAGAGCCGGCCTGGAGGTCGTTAATATATTGAAGGAAAAATACACCTGATCATCAGGACCACAGAACAAACATGATCTATCTCGACAATAACGCCACGACTCCTCTAGACCCTGCAGTCTGTGATAAAATGAGTTGGTTTCTTAA
The DNA here is from genome assembly GCA_030609975.1 of Acidobacteriota bacterium. Taxonomy (GTDB): domain Bacteria; phylum Acidobacteriota; class Aminicenantia; order Aminicenantales; family Aminicenantaceae; genus JAUWSR01. The sequence continues at coordinate 3,126 of JAUWSR010000018.1, forward strand.
GGAGCACTTCGGAAATCCTTCCTCTCTATATCCCATCGGAAGAGATGCTAAGGAGCTCATCACTCAAGCCAGGGAGACCATCGCGCAGGCTTTGGGAGCCAGCCGCTCTGAGATTATATTTACCGGATCAGGCACCGAAGCAGACAACTTCGCTATCCGGGGTGTTTTAGATGCTTTTCCGGACAAAAATGAAATCATCACCTCCTCCATCGAGCATCCCGCCGTGGTCGAGACCGCAAATTATCTTGAAAAAAAGGGTGCCCGCGTCATATATGTGCCGGTAGATCCTTACGGCTCCATCGATCTCGATTTCCTCAAAGACTCTATTACACCCCAGACTGCCATCATCTCCATCATGCATGCCAATAACGAGATCGGAACCATCCAGCCCATTGCCGAGATCGTAAAGTTGGCTAAAAAACAGGGTATTCTGGTACATACCGATGCGGTACAGAGTTTCGGGAAGATCCCCTGTAACGTGGATGATCTTGGAGTAGACCTTCTATCCATCTCGGCACATAAGATCTACGGTCCTAAAGGGATCGGAGCGCTTTTCATACGCAAAGGGACCAAGATCCAACCGCTTATCCTGGGTGGACACCAAGAAAGACAGCTCCGCTCCGGAACAGAAAACACGGCCGGCATCGTGGGTTTGGGAGAAGCGGTCCGTCTGCTTATGGAGAAAAGCGAAGAAGATAACGAGCGTATCGCAAAGTTGGCGTTAGAATTAAAAAATGGGATCGAAGCACAGATAACCAAAGTCCGGTTTAACGGACATCCCACGAACAGGGTCAAGTCCACCCTTAATTTTGCTTTTCTAGGTTTGGAAGCGGAAGCGGTCCTTTTAGCACTCGCCACCAAGGAAATCTATGTCTCCACAGGATCGGCCTGCAGCGAGGATTCAGAAGAGGTCTCCCATGTTCTGAACGCCCTGGGACTCAAGCCCGAGGTGGCCCGTTCGACAATCCGAATATCTCTGGGCCGTTTTAACACAAAAAAAGATGTCCGGACCGTGCTGCAGGAACTGCCCCCGATCGTAAGAAAGCTGCGCGAAATCTCAGCTTTGGATCCTGATCTACTTGAATAAGGATACCCGGGATCAGTCTTGCTCAAAAAGGAGCTGATGGAGATAGATCCGACGAACTTCCAGAAAAAATTTGTCGTAATCCCCGGTCTTGAAATCGGGATAGGTCCACTCCAGGGTTCTGACCCGGTCTTTTCCAAACAGAAACTCGAGATGTGCGTAGATTCCGTTCTGCATAGGTATACGGTGTGCAAAACCCTTAGCTGTCGCCATCACCAAGGAGGATGCGCTTAAAATCCCAGGATCGAGATTGATAACCCGCTGAGCATCGCCTTGCTCCCGGCGCACAGTCTCTTCCAATTCATTGGTCTGAAGCTTGATAGAACTCAATTTTTCCGGAGATATCAAGTCGGAAAAACTCAAAAACATGCGCTCAACCGCTCCTCCCATCTGCTTGTGGTAATAATCAGAAAAAGTAAATTTGAAGGCCGAACTGGTCAGATCAATGCGGCCAAAAACCTGACTTAGACGCTCAAAGGCCTCGGAGAACAAAGCCGTGTCCCGGAGCATGACCCCACAGATCAGTTTTACCGGGACAAAAGGTCGCGATCCTGCCATCCGTTAATACTGCTATTTTCTCCGAAAGATCCTCAGATATTTCTATTCAGTTTTTCCAAAGCCCCCTGAGGATCGGGAGAATAAAAATCAGCTCCTATCCTAGTCGCAAAGGCATCGGTGACCGGTGCTCCACCTACGATGATCAAAAGTTGAGGAAAATTTGTTTTGAGACCTCGGACGATCTCTTCCATATTGACCATCGTCGTGGTTAAAAGTGCACTCATGCCCACTGCATCAGGCTGATGTTCCTGAATCGCCTCCAGGAACTGAGGTTCGGATACATCTACGCCGCAATCGATCACCTCCCAGCCTCCGCCCTCAAAAAACATCCCAACGATCTTTTTACCGATATCATGCAGGTCTCCGGATACCGTACCCAGGACTATTTTTCCCCGATATTGGATATCACCGCTTTTAAAATGCGGCTTCAGATGCTCCATAGCAGCTCCCATCGCCCTGGCGGACATGAGCACATCGGGAAGATAGATCTCATTGTTTCGGAATTTATCGCCAACCGCCTGCATCCCAGGAATCAGGGCCCGGGTTAAAACCTCTTGAGCCGTCGCACCTGTACTCAGTGCCTTGTGTGTCAATTCATCCGCACCCTCTTCCCCCTGCATATCCTGAGGATGAGGTGATCGGGCATCGATCTTTCCTTTCTCCACACACCAAGCGATCCTTATTAATAGTTGCTCTGTCATCTTGCTTTAAGGTTAGTTTTTTTCTCATCCGATTGTCAATCCCCCTTTAAAAGAGTATAATTTTTTGCATTATGGAATGGGTATATATAGAAGATCTCTCTGATTATATTGGTCGGAAGGTTGAAGTCCGGGGCTGGCTCTACAACAAGCGTTCCAGCGGCAAGATCCGCTTTTTTCTTCTGCGCGATGGCACCGGCATCCTCCAAGGGACCGTATACAGTCCGGATAAAGAACATCCGCTGTTCAAGGTTTATGACGAGCTCACTCAGGAATCTTCACTGATCCTTCGAGGAGAGATCCGGGAGGATAAACGAGCGGCGGGCGGATACGAGATGACGATCGATGACATCGAAGTCCTGCAGATCGCAGAAGAATATCCTATTACCCCCAAAGAACACGGCACTCCCTTCCTGATGGATCATCGCCACCTCTGGCTTCGCTCCCAGAAACAACATGCCGTCCTCCAGATCAGGACGGAGCTCGTCCGAGCCATACGTGACTTTTTCGACGGACGTGGTTTTCGTCTCATGGACACTCCTATCCTGACGCCCAGTGCCTGTGAAGGAACCACCACTCTATTTGAGACGGAATATTTCGATCAGAAGGCCTACTTGAGTCAGAGCGGCCAGCTCTATAACGAGGCCACAGCTATGGCCTTCGGGAAGGTCTACTGCTTCGGACCCACCTTCCGGGCGGAGAAATCCAAGACCAGGAAACATCTGATCGAATTTTGGATGGTTGAACCTGAGGTTGCCTTCGCCGAACTGGCCGACATCAAGCGCCTCGGTGAAGATCTTATCATCTATATCATCGAGCGTGTTCTGGAAAATAGCCAGCCCGAGTTGGATATATTGGAGAGAGATACTCGGCTCTTGGAAAAGATCAAAAAACCGTTCCCTCAGATCACCTATGAAGAAGCTATCCGGCTTCTGAATGAAAAAGGCAACACCATGCAGTTCGGGGATGATTTTGGCGCTCCGGAAGAAACGCTCCTTTCGGAATTACATGATTCCCCAGTGTGCGTTACGCATTTTCCTGCCAAGATCAAGGCCTTTTATATGCAGCCGGATGAACTGCGGCCGGATCTGGTTCTGGGATTGGATATCTTGGCTTCAGAAGGATATGGGGAGATCATCGGAGGGGGTCAGAGGATCCATGACCTAGCGCTCCTAGAAGAAAAGATCAAAGAGCACAAGCTTCCACGGGAAGCCTATGAATGGTATATCGACCTCCGAAAATTCGGATCCGTTCCCCACTCCGGATTCGGCATGGGCGTAGAACGTATGTTGTCTTGGCTGTGCAAGATCAAACATATCCGCGAAACGCTCCCCTTTCCCCGCCTGCTCTACCGGATCTATCCTTGACATGAAAAAGATCGCCTTGGTGAGCCTGGGATGCGCAAAAAACCTCGTGGACAGCGAAGTCATGTTGGGCTACCTGGATCACGCCGGGTACACTCTCATCACTCAGATCGAAGAAGCGGATACCATTATCATAAACACCTGTGGCTTTATCCTGCCGGCTAGACTGGAAGCAGAAGAACAGATCGCCCATGCCTTGCAGGTCAAACAGAATAAAACCGGTACCCAGATCGTAGTCACCGGCTGCTACGCTCAAACATCTGAGAAGGAACTGCGTCAACAATATCCTGAGGTCGATTTGTGGACGGGTATCAGTGATTTCCATCACATCGTTGAGATCATAGAGCGAAAAACCTATTCAGCCCACGACAAATGCTTCCTGTATGACCACAATTCCCCCCGCCGTCTCTCGACGCCTGCAGCTTGGACCTATGTCAAAATATCCGAAGGCTGTTCCCATAAATGCAGCTTTTGTACCATTCCCCGCATCAAAGGCCCTTACCGCTCCCGATCCCCGGAATCCATCGTTCAAGAGGTTACAAGCCTTCTGGCTCAAGGCATCAAGGAGATCAATCTTGTTTCTCAGGATTCCACCTTTTATGGCCGAGACCTTGGCAAAAAAGAAGGGTTGGCCGATCTCCTGGAGGACCTGACTTCCCTGCCCGGAAAATTCTGGATCAGGTTTCTCTATGCCTATCCCGAAGAGATAACAACAAGTCTCCTGGATATCATGCAGGTGGAAAAGATCTGTGCCTACCTGGATGCACCCTTCCAGCATTCGCATCCCCGGATTATCAGGAAGATGAATCGAGGCATGGACGGCGATCGAGCTCTTTTGTTCCTGCAGAAGATCCGCAAGAAGCTCCCGGACGTGGTCTTTCGTACCACCCTTATTGTAGGATTTCCAGGTGAAAGCCAGGTTGAATTCGAGCATCTCCGGGATTTTGTGCAAGCGGCACGCTTCGAGCATCTGGGCGTTTTCACGTATTCTCCAGAAAAAGAGACCCCAAGCTTTAAAATGGGAGATCAGATCTCGGAGGCTGAGAAGGAAAGCAGACGCCGCCAGATCATGGAGCTGCAGGCACAGATATCGACGGAGTTTAGCCAAAAAAGACTCTCTACTCAGATCGAGGTCCTGCTGTAAGGCCGTTCACAACAAGATCCGACGTTTATCATCGGCCGAACCAAGTACCAGGCCCCCGAAGTGGATGGGATCGTTTTGATCAAGGATCCCAGCGCCGTCCAGGCCTCCGGTGTGTTTCAGAAAGTTGAAATCCAAGACAGTGATGTATATGATCTGTATGGGACTATAATAACGTGAAATTTTTAGCAAAGATATCAGCAACCTGTTTAGGTATCGGTTACTTTCCCGTAGCACCCGGGACAATCGCCAGCTTCGGCATGATCCTACTCTATAAATATTGGCTATATCAATGGAGCTGGCCGGTATACTTGAGTTTGGCCATCCCATTTTATGCATGGGGGGTTTGGTCGTCCTCTATTTACTCTAACCACATCAAACGAGAAGATCCTCGTACCGTCGTGATCGATGAAGCTTTGGGACAATACTTGGCTCTGTTCACGCTGACGCCAACCTGGACACTTTTGATCCTGAGTTTTATCCTTTTCCGTTTTTTTGATATTCTGAAGCCGCTCTTCATTAAAAAGGCAGAACGATTCCACTCAGGCTGGGGAATCATGCTGGATGACATCGTTGCCGGTGTGTATGCCAGCATCCTGATCAACCTCTATTTATTGCTTAAGCCATGACGCCTCTCCCTCCTAAAATAGAGATCATCGCTGTGGGCACCGAGCTGCTCACACCTTACTATCAGGATACCGATTCCCTCTACATCACACAGCGTCTGAACGACCTGGGATTGACTGTCAGCTTCAAGACGATCGTAGGCGACACAACAGAGGATCTTCAGCAGTGCTTCCGTACGGCCCTGCAACGCTCGGATTGGATATTCACAGTGGGCGGATTGGGTCCGACCGAGGATGACCGTACCCGTGAAGTCCTCGCTGCAGCTCTAGAGCGAGAGCTCGTCTTTCGACCGGATATCTTGGACCGGATCAAGACGCTTTTTAAGAAATTGGGTGTTTCCATGTCGGCAGCGAACAAGAAACAGGCCTATATCATCCAGGATGCTGCAGTCCTGGATAATAATAACGGAACCGCGCCGGGGCTCTGGATCGAGGAAGGAAACAAGCATATCATTCTGCTCCCCGGCCCCCCCAGAGAGCTCAAATCCATGTTCGAATCTTCAGTCTGGCCCCGGATTCAATCTTTTCGGTCGTTTTTTCTCGTTCGCAGGACTTTGAAAATGTCTGGAACGGGTGAATCTTTTATCGAATCCCTCATCTCGGACCTCCATCCCCAAGATTCCCGCTTGAATCTGACGATGCTATCTTATCCGGGTCAGATCGAGATCCACTTGACCGGCAGATCCGAAACCAGTGAATATGAAGCTCAGGCCCTGGTTGAGGAACTGAGGATGCACCTGGAGCAACGGCTGACTCCATACATATTCTCCACATCCGGGGAAGAACTGGAAGCGGTTGTGGGAAGGCTCTTAACAAGCAAGCAAAAGACCCTGGCCGTAGCCGAATCCTGTACAGGAGGACTTTTAGGGCACCGTATCACCAATATTCCGGGCAGCTCAGGCTATTTCGTGGGCGGTGTCCAGGCATACTCCAATCAGGTAAAGCTCGAGCTGTTGGGCGTTCCGGCTGAACAGGTTCAGCGCCATGGAGCCGTAAGTTCCGAAGTCGCCGGCAGCATGGCTTCAGGGATCCGTTCTAAAACACGGTCCGACTTTGCCCTGGCGATCACCGGAGTTGCAGGACCTGATGGCGGCACTCCTGAAAAACCGGTGGGTTTGGTTTACACTGCGTTAGCCTACGAGGGTGGCATCGTATGCGAACGGAATATCTTTCCCGGCAATCGCGAAACCATAAAGATCCGCTCCACACAAAAGGCATTAAGCATGCTGCTGAAACATCTCAGTTCTCCACAGAGCGGCGCGCATCCTGGAAGAAAGCCATGAGAGCCTTTATCGCCCTCGACCTGGGAAGCCGGGTAACAAATATCCTGGAAATGTTGATCGACTCTCTCAGTGAACGAGGTGGAAATATCAAGTGGATAAATCCGTCCAACATACATTTGACCCTGAAGTTCTTGGGAGAGGTCCCAGATGAAGGGATACCTCAGGTCAAGAATGGGATGCAACGAGCTGCCGCACGACAGCCCGCTTTTACATTTCATATTAAGGGAACGGGAACCTTTCCAACCCAGAGTCAAAAACCGAGGGTGCTTTGGGTTGGCATCGAAGCGCATCCCGCGCTGAGGTTGCTGCATCAAGAATTGGAAAATGAATTGTTTAAGCTCGGTTTCCCCAGGGATAAAAGGCCTTTCTCTCCACATTTAACCATAGGCCGAGTGAAATCAAGCACAGAACTGAAACCGGTTCTCAGCGAATTGGAACACCGCATCGAATCCGACTTCGGCACCGTCCGGGCAGATAGACTTATATTGTTCGAAAGCACACTCAAACCCATGGGAGCAGAATACGCGCCTCAGTTCGAAGCTGGACTGTCATGACATATATTTACCTACTCTTCGCCTATCTTTTGGGATCCGTCCCTACGGGTTATCTTCTCTATAAACTCCGGACTAAGGAGGATATCCGCGGACAGGGCAGCCAGAATATCGGAGCCACCAATGTGCTGCGTGTAACCGGATGGCGGTTAGCTCTGCCGGTAGCACTGGGGGACATCCTGAAAGGAGCTCTCCCGGTGTATCTCGGACTCCGGCTGTTCTCGGATCCCAGGATAGCCATCCTTGGGGGATTTCTTGCGGTTCTAGGTCACTGCTACCCCATCTACATCCGTTTTAAAGGTGGGAAAGGCGTGGCCACAGCGGTAGGCGTCTACAGTGCTCTGGCCCTCAAGCCACTGCTGTGTATACTTAGCGTATTTGCCCTCGCCATTTTGCTTACCCGGAAGGTCTCCCTGGGATCGCTGCTGGCAGCCCTGAGCTATCCTCTCTTTGCCTGGATCCTGGAAAAGGATCTGAAACTGGTATTGCTGGGCCTGATCATCTTTGTGCTGATCACCTTTCGACATCGCAGCAACATACATCGACTAATCTCTGGGACAGAAAAAATAATGGGAGAAAAAACTCCATGATAGTGAGTGTGATAGGTGGAGGAAGTTGGGGCAGCGCTTTTGCGCTGCATTTGGGCCGGCAAAGCCTAACGACTAAGCTCTGGATAAGGGAAACGGATGTTTTTGAACGGACCGTTCGGTCTCGCGAAAATCAGGATTTTCTTCCAGGAAGCGTTTTTCCGGAAACCGTGAGTTGCCATCACGACCTGAAGGAGACTCTTGCAGAAAGCGAGGTGGTGTTTATCGCAGTTCCCTCGGCATTCTGCCGAAGCATGTATTCCCACATCGCCCTTTTTTTGACTTCCCGGCAAACCGTCATAAGCCTTACCAAAGGCATTGAAAGAGACAGTTTAAAAAGAATGAGCGAGATCATGCGGGAGGTGTTCCCTGCTCATCTCGATCTTGAGGTAGCTGCTCTCTCCGGCCCCAGTTTTGCACGTGAGGTGGCGGATTCCCATCCTACTGCGGTCGTTGTTGCCTCAGAAAATCCGGAAACCTCAAAGAAGGTACAGCACCTCATATCGAGCCGCTCCGTTCGCGCCTATGCTTCGGACGATTTGATTGGCGTTGAATTGGCCGGTGCGCTAAAAAATGTGATCGCCATAGCCGCCGGTATCTGTGCCGGTTTGGAGTTCGGATCTAACTCGATCGCGGCTTTGATCACACGGGGGATTGCAGAAACCACCAGAATTGGCGTAAAATTAGGGGCGAAGACAGAGACGTTTGCCGGTTTGGCCGGGATTGGAGACTTGGTGCTCACTTGTACCGGGCAGCTGAGCCGGAATCGTTATATCGGTTACGAATTGGGCAGCGGCAAGAATTTGGAAAAGACCGTCAAAAACATGAAAATGGTGGCCGAAGGCATTGGAACGACACTCTCGGTTCATCAACTCGCTATTAGAGAAGAAATCGAAATGCCGATCGCTCAACAAATTTACCAGATCCTTTACCACCAAAAAGATCCCAGGGCGGCTCTTCAGGATCTCATGTCTCGCGAGCTAAAAAATGAATTCAACGCTTAGAGGGGGTATCATGAAAATACATGTTGTTCTTATAACTTTGGTCTGTTTAACGTTGTGCTACTGCGCCTCTCCCGAGAAGAGGGTAGAAAAAGCCCGGCAGAAAGATCCACGTTACCAGTATAACCTTGGTGTCTTCTATTTGAACAACGGCCAGCCTGATGAATCCATCAAATACCTCAGCAGGGCCCTCGAACTGCAGCCCGATTTTGATGTGGCGCTGGACGGCATGGGCCTCGCCTACACCATGAAAGGTGAATTTCAAACCGCTGCCAACTATTTAGAAAAGTGTCTTGCCACCAATCCCAGAATGACCGATGCCCTCAATCATCTCGGCTCGGTCTATCAAGAGATGGGGCTGCTGGATAAAGCCGCCCAGCAGTTCCGCCTGGCGGTCAGCGATGAAACCTATCATTCCCGCGAGCTTCCCTATTACAACCTGGCACGCCTGTATTATATTCAGGAAAAGAACGAAGAAGCCATGGAATATGCGGACAGCGCGATCTTGATCGATGAAAGAATGGTCCTGGCTCACAATCTTAGGGGTTTGATCTATGAGCGCATGGAAAGATATCAGGACGCCATCCTCAGTTACCAGACGGCTATAAAACTCCAACCTGAAGAGTTCAACCTGGAGTACAATTTGGCCAGCGCTTTATACAAGAACGGAAATCTTAAGCAGGCCCAAAAATTATTCATTAAATTGAGGCCAAGGGCAGCTGACCCCGAAATCAAGGCCAACATCGCCAAGTATCTGGAATTGCTCGAAAAGGAGCTCCGTTAAGTCCCTTCTTTCCAATCGGCTAGATATTTTTTTTGTTCCACTGAGAGTTTGTCTATCTTAATTCCCATGGTGTCCAGCTTGACGCGAGCGATCTCTTCATCGATCTCCGTGGGAACGCCATAGACTTTATTCTCAAGCTTATCTGCAGAGTTCAGCAGATGCAGTGCGCTCAACGCCTGATTGGCAAAACTCATGTCCATCACCATGGCAGGATGCCCTTCAGCAGCCGACAGGTTGACCAACCGGCCATCCGCTAAAAGGTAAAGCTTCCGTCCATCTTCCAGGATAAATTCCTCAACGAATTCGCGCGTAAGCCGTTTTTTCTTGGCTAGACTTCTCAGTCCGGGAATGTTGATCTCCACATTAAAGTGACCAGAATTGGCGATGATAGCACCGTCCTTCATGGCACTGAAATGTCGGGTGTCGATAACGTTTTTATCCCCTGTCACGGTTACAAATACGTCGCCTAGTTTCGCGGCATCCTTGAGCGGCATCACTTGAAAACCATCCATAACGGCCTCAAGTGCCTTAAGAGGGTCGACTTCACAGATAATAACCAGGGAACCAGCGCCCCGCGCCCTCATGGCAACTCCCCGGCCGCACCAGCCATATCCAACCACGACAAAATTCAAGCCGGCCAATAAGATATTGGTGGCGCGCAGGATACCGTCGAGGGTGCTCTGGCCGGTACCGTAGCGATTGTCAAAGAGGTGTTTGGTCTTGGCATCGTTGACAGCGATCACGGGGTAGCTCAAAACCTTAGCCTGCGCCATACTTTTCAGACGAATCACACCCGTAGTGGTTTCTTCGGTTCCTCCAATGATGTCAGGTAGCTGATTTTTGCGCTTGGAGTGAAGCATACTGACCAAATCGGCACCGTCATCCATCGTGATGTGGGGACGAACATCCAAGGCCTGATTTATGTGCTGATAATAGGTTTTGTCATTTTCTCCCTTGATAGCAAATACAGGGATCTTATAATATTTGACCAAAGCCGCGGAAACATCGTCCTGGGTGCTCAAGGGATTGGAAGCGGTGAGGACGACTTCCGCTCCACCGAGTTTTAACACTTCCATCAGATTTCCGGTCTCACTGGTGACATGCAGACATGCCGAAAGGCGGACGCCTTTTAAAGGCTTCTCCTTAGCAAATTTTTGCTTAATGCTCTCCAAGACGGGCATGAACCGCCCGGCCCACTCGATCCGATGTTTTCCTTTTTGAGCTAAGTTGAGATCTTTAATATCAAATTCCATCTTCGTCTCCCACCTACAGTCCGGCTTGACTTCGAAGAGTTTCAGCTTTGTCCGTTTTCTCCCAGGTAAAGCTGTCTTCGGTGCGTCCAAAATGGCCGAAGGCTGCGGTTATTTTATATATGGGCCTCAGAAGATCCAAATCTTTGATCATCTGTTTGGGCTTCAAACCGAAATTGCTGCGGATCAGATCCTTGATCTTATCTTCTGAGATCTTGGCGGTCCCATAGGAATCGACCATGATCGAGATAGGATCAGAGACACCGATAGCATAGGACACCTGAACTTCGATCCTTTCGGCTATACCAGAGGCTACGAGGTTTTTTGCGATATAACGGGCCATGTAGGATCCAGAACGATCCACTTTAGAGGGATCCTTTCCTGAAAAACAACCGCCGCCATGACTGCCTCCCCCCCCGTAGGTATCAACGATGATCTTGCGTCCCGTCACGCCGGTGTCGGAAAATGGACCGCCTTGAACAAAGCGACCGGTGCGATTGATGTAGATCGTAGTATTGTCGTCCAGCATCTCTGCAGGGATGATCTCCTTAATAACGGTTTCCTTCAGCTCCTCCCGCAGGTCTTCTTCACTGATCTCCGGATTGTGCTGAGCAGCCAGCACCACGGCATCGATCCTACGAGGGACGTGGCCTTCATATTCGACCGTGACCTGGGATTTCCCATCGGGCCGCAGATAGTTAAGAATACCCTCCCGCCGGACCTGACTCAACCTTTTGACCAGTTTATGGGCAAGCATAATAGGCAGCGGCATGAGCTCTTCGGTTTCATTACATGCGAATCCAAACATCAAACCCTGGTCGCCGGCTCCCTGCTCACGGTCCTCTATTTCATTGACTCCCATGGCAATATCCGTCGATTGCGCGTGGATAGAAGAAAGTACACAGCAAGTTTCATAATCGAATCCATAAGCGGCTTTGGTGTATCCGATGTTTTTCACAGTTTCCCTTACGATCTTTTGCAGATCGCTGTAACCTTGGCTAGTGATCTCTCCCGCAATAAGGACCAGTCCTGTTGTTACCAAGGCCTCGCAGGCAATGCGGCTGTTGGGATCCTGTGCGAGCAGATCGTCCACAATAGTATCCGATATCTGATCACAGATCTTGTCGGGATGCCCTTCGGTCACAGATTCTGAGGTAAAAAGATGCTGTCCTTCTTTACTCATGATCTATCTCCTCGATCTTTGTTTCTAGCTAAGATTTAAATCGTGAAAGTAACACAATTCAGGTATATTTTCAATAAACTTTTCCTCTATTGACACAGGTGGCTTGAATTGCAGGATTTTTCATGATACAAAGTCAGATAACTTGGTTCTATGAGCACACTAAAAATCATCAGTGATCTGTCCGAGCTTAACAAGATCCGGGCTTTCCTAAAGCAAAACCTTACCGCCCTGCACCTCTCAGAAGAAAACTATTACATCATAGAACTCTCCCTGCTCGAGATCTGCATAAATATCATCCGTTATGCCTATCCTGAAAAACCAGGAGAGATCTTTCTGAAAGCATGGAAAGATGAAGAACGGATCTACCTAGAGATTCGAGATGAAGGCACCCCCTTCGATCCGCGTCACACCAAAAAGCCTGACCTTGAGGATATTCTCAAATCGGGGAAAAAGGGAGGTTTGGGAGTCTTTCTCACGCGCAAGCTCATGGATGGTTTTGAGTACAAAAGACTGGACGGTCAAAATGTTCTAACCATATCCAAGATCATCGACCAGGATTCATCCTGAGTTTGAGCGTAATATAGCTTGACTATTGGGCAAGCTTCATCCATAATAAGCACTCTTATAGGAGTGTTATATGAGTGTTGAGAGAGCATCTAGCTCCAAAGTAACCATTAAGATCCCTCGGATCCTGTATAATCGCTTAGCGGAGATTGTGTCCGGATCGGGCTTCAACTCGGTCACAGACTTTGTTATCTACGTCCTACGTGACTTGGCCTCAGCCCGGGATGGTGTCAATGCCCTGGAGACAAAAGATGAAAGAGAGCTCAGCAAAGAGGAGATTGAGGCTATTCGTAAGCGCCTGAAAACCCTCGGCTACCTATAGGAAGACAACTTCTCGAACGATCACAGAATATTAACAAGGAGACATGAATGGAAACTAAACTCGTTCCCCCTCACGGCGGAAAGTTAAAACCTCTTTTATTGTCAGGCGAAGAGCTGCAGGACAGCCTGCAGAAGGCAGATCAGCTCCCGGTGGTACGCTTATCATCCCGGGAAACATCCGACCTGATCATGCTGGCCATCGGCGCTTTCAGCCCTCTGGACGGCTTCATGGGTCAGGAGGATTATAACTCTGTTGTAGACACCATGCATCTGGTAGACGGTACTCTCTGGTCTATCCCGATCACGCTCTCAATCTCCGGTGAACAGGCTGCCGGACTCGCCATCGGAAGCGAGATCGCACTGCGTGATGATGAAAGCGATGAACTGATGGGAATGATGGAGATCCGGGAGAAATATCCCTATGACAAACAGAAGGAGGCCCGTATGGTCTTCAAGACGGAAGACGAAGCCCATCCCGGCGTTGCCAAGATACATGCTCAAGAGGACATCCTGCTGTCAGGGCCGCTTAAGGCGTTCAGTGAAGGGCCCTACCCCGATATCTATGGAGATCACTACGCCCGCCCTGCAGAAACACGGGCTATTTTTACAGCACACGGCTGGTCCACGATCGCAGCATTTCAAACTCGAAATCCCATTCACCGGAGTCATGAATATTGCACTAAGATCGCTCTCGAGGTTTCGGATGGCATCCTGATCCATCCCCTGGTCGGAAAGCTCAAAGCCGGTGATATCCCAGCAGATATCCGCATGAAATGTTACGACGTCCTGCTTCAGCAATACTACCCCAAAGATCGGGTCGTTCTCAAAGTCTACCCCATGGAGATGCGTTATGGAGGACCCCGCGAGGCGATTTTGCATGCCATCTTCCGCCAAAATTATGGCTGCAGCCACTTGATCGTTGGTCGGGATCACGCAGGTGTCGGCAATTACTATGGTCCTTTCGATGCCCAACAGATCTTCGATGATGTATCCGAGGATGAGCTTCACATCCAGCCATTAAAGATCGACTGGACTTTCTGGTGCCATAAGTGTGACGGCATGGCGTCCATGAAGACCTGCCCGCATGGCAAAGAAGACCGCGTGCTCATCAGCGGAACCAAAGTACGCGAAATGCTGGACAACGGGGAAATGCCTCCTAAAGAATTCAGTCGACCCGAAGTCGCACAAATACTCATGGAGTATTATCAAGGTTTAATAAAATGACGATTCAAAAAGCGACCAATATCACTTGGCATGAAGGAACGATCGACAAGGCAGCCCGGGAAAGGCTCTTAGATCAGAAGGGTGTGGTCCTCTGGTTCACCGGCCTTTCCGGATCAGGAAAATCCACCCTTGCTGGTGCCGTAGAAGAACGGTTATTCGAACGGGGGCACCTGTGCATGCTTCTGGACGGAGACAACATCCGTCATGGCCTCAATAAAAACTTGGGTTTTTCACCCGAAGATCGCGAGGAAAATATCCGGCGCATTGGAGAAGTCGCTAAACTTTTTTCCGATGCCGGACTCGTCGCCATGACTGCTTTCATATCACCCTACCGTAAAGATAGGGATGATGCCCGCAGTCTCCTCGAGAAGGGAGAGTTCGTCGAGATTTTCGTCAAGGTGTCTTTAGATATCGCAGAAGAACGTGATCCAAAAGGATTGTATAAAAAAGCCCGGGCCGGAGAGATCAAGGAATTCACCGGCATCTCCGCTCCCTACGAAGAGCCGCTCCAGGCAGAGTTAACGATCGACACTGGGGAGTTGAATTTGGAAGATTGCACGAACGTAGTGATTCAATACCTCGAGAAAAAAGGGATTGTGAGGACGGCGGAATAACCAGCCTGACTTATCCAGGCTAATACAGAACTTTATCTTCGCCTTGTTTTTCGATCCTTTCGCTGATTTCTTTCACGATCAAGTCCCGGCGAATCAAAACAGCTTCGATCTCTTTGTCGGTAAGGTATTCTCCCACAGCCGCCTTGATTGAATCCGCATCCAGGGCCTTGAGTTTTTCCATAAAAGCGCGGGGAAGCTGCTTCATTTCCAGTCCTTCACGGGCTTCCTTTGTATAGATAAGTTTTTTGGTGAATTTCTTGGACTTGTGGAAGGAACGGGAGTGGTCGATCAGTATCATCCGGAAATCCTCGGTAATGAGGTATTGATTCTGATGCCGATCTGCATTTGCGATCAGATTATCAAACGCTCTTTGGAGATACAGCGCCCGGTTCCAATAAAACACACGGTATGACGGTGTCTTGATCTTGTCCTTGACCTTGGTTTTGAGCGTGATCGTCCCATCGATCCAAAGCTGACATGATCCCCGATCGCCCCGGTAGCGTTTTTCTACCGTAGGTGGGACCATATTCAAGCCCAGCAATTTATCCAATCGATAAGCTGCGATCTCCCACCGCCAATTTTCCACAAAACCTTTCATCCGGCCGGCAGGATTTTTCCAAATGGCTTTACACTGAATCCCAGCCTTCTTCAACTCGATAACCCAAGGATTGGTCACAGCTTCTTTTCCTCCCATTTGATCAGACGCAGTGACCTCGGCCTCTCCCAGGAAAGTCTCCCATTCACCTCTTTGTGACAACTCTTCCGGCAGGAATTGCGCAGTGGCAAGTAAACTGCAACCTATAAACAGAATAACAAAAAAACCAAAAAACCGTTTCTTCATCCCTCCCCTCCTCATCGGGAATTGGGCAAGTTAATATAATATATTTTGTTCACCCTTTTCCTTGATCATAACACTGATCTCTTCCAATAACAGGTCGCGCCTATTCAGAATTGATCGCACCTCTTTTTCTGACAGATAGGATCCAACAACTCGCGAGACGTTTTCAAAATCCAATGCTTTTAGGCTGTCTACAAAGGCACGCGGCAGGACACGGAAGAGTTTTTGTTCTTTGATGCCGTTGCGTCCATACATGAGATGATCCGTGTACTTGCGAGACGAACGGAAACTGCGGGAATGATCGATGAGTATCATACGCCAGTCCAAGGTATAACGAATATTCTCCTGGGTACGGTCCTCATTGCCGATGAGGCAGTCAAATGCTCTTTGCAGGTACTTGGCCTTACTCCAATTCTCCAGCTTATCCCGCGGGATCTCGATTCCCTGTTCCATACGTTCCAGGTCATTGATGGGGGTGTCTGTCCAGAACTGCAGAGATCCTGTCTTTCCCTCCAGTTTTCTCTCGACAGTAGGCGGGATCATGTTCAGGCCCACCAGCTTGTCCATTTCATAAGCAGCGATCTCATACTGCCACCCTTCCAAGAATCCCTTCTGAACCCCCGCAGGATTCTTCCAGCAACCGCTGATCTCGCCCATTTCATTTTTAAGGTATACTCGGTAAGGCTTCGTCACCCCATGACCAATCTCTTTAAAACTTATGATATCCGCACTTTTGAGACAGTTCTCCTGCTGGGAGCGTAGGGCGAGTTCCTCCGGCACAAATTGGGCGAACAGAATACCGGTGGCAAGAAAAGACATCAATAAAGAGACGAACATGGTGTATGCCCGTCTCATTTATTTTCTCGCCCCACCATTCTGATTAACCTAGACTATTCATAAAAAATATCGATGTTTTCTTTAACTTTAGTGTTATCTGAACTTTATATATTCCTCGGAGGAAGCCTTCTGATTCCCCATTTTTCAATGTGATTTCCTTCTATAATCGATATTTCTTACCCTTCGGGCGAGCTGATCTCACTGCATCTATTTCGTTATATCGGGTCTCGCAGTAGCATACTACAGCTTCGCCGGCCTCATATCTGCAGCAATCTCAACTCGTGAATAACCCAGTTAAATGATAATCAAAGTGCGCAAAAAAATCAATTCGAAGAACATCTCTTATGGTTTTGATCCTGACAACCCCGATGAGATTTTTTTATGTTCCCGTGCCACCAGGATACCGATCAGGATCCAGATCAAAGCCAAAAAGACGTTAAAAACAGCAAAGTTTTCCACACTCAGGGCCAGCCATGTTGTTCCTACCAGAATAAGGACGGCAGACAGGACATCCCCTCCCCGATGGAAGAAGGTATCGATAGCAGCCTTGGCCTTGTATTTTTCTTCACGGGTGGTAACCAGGAAGAGCGATTGCCGAGTGGTGTTCATCAAGGAATAATCGGTGCTGTTTTCGAGAGTTTTTGTCAAACGAACGACCACAAGAGAAGCACCCAAGGCCACGAACATGTATCCGCCCAGTGAAAGCAGGGGAAGAAAGAATATGGCACCCCGGATCCCGACCCATTTGAATATTCTTGAAACTAAAAAGAGCTGGATGAACCAGGTCAGGAGATTCACGTACGAGAAAAATTCGGCATAAAATTTGGTGATAAGATCTTCAAGTACCAATCCCCCGGCGGTGCCTGCCGCTACGGCCTGTTCAGCCGTATCACTGACCACGCGACCCAGGATATACTCGCCGTTGGTGTTGATGAAATTCAGCAGAAGAATAAAGAGCGCCAGGTATAACAAATATCTTTTTTTAAATACCAGCTTGAATCCGCCATCTTTTCCAAGCGGCTTTTCCTTGTCCTTCTCAGATTTATCCTCTGAGCCCTGCTCTACACCCTGCGCCGCTCTGGACTTGTTGACTTCCCTCCCGTGAACGATCCAAATAATAATGACGGAAAAAAACAGAATCCCGGCGCATACCAGCATCAACTGAAATCTGCCGATGGGTGCTACCAGCCAGCCCGCCGCTTTACTACCTGCGAAGGCTCCAA
>JAUWSR010000175.1 GCA_030609975.1 Acidobacteriota bacterium
TCACCCCCCATAGTTGACAAAGCCGGTGATTCAGGGAAAAATGGCAAGGCCTCATGAAAAAATCTCGGAACGCTCCCCTTCTCATAGCCATCGGACTGGCAGCACTCGCTGTTTTCCTATATCTTCTGGCTTTCCCAGGGAAAAATTCGCTCTCCTCCAGAGCCTATTATCTGGATACCGCCGGCAGTGAGGGAGGATATCAGCGGATCATCTGCGCTACGCCCAGTGTGACCGAGATCGTCTTCGCTCTGGGCAGCGGCCAAAGGGTTGTGGGAGTGAGCGATTTTACGTTCTTCCCTTCCGAAGCGAAGGACATGACCTCCATTGGAGGTATGATCAATCCCAACAAAGAAAGGATCATCCATCTCCAACCGGACTTGATCATTTTTCAGGGGAAACATGAGTCTCTAGCCAGATTTTCGCAGCAGAGCGGGATCCCTTATTTGTCCGTTCCCATCGACAGTCTGCAAGACATTGTTTTGGCCATCCACACAATTGGACAGAAGTTAGGGGAGGAAGCACGGGCGACTCAGCTCTCAAACACTCTTCAAACAGAACTGCAGGCACTGCGATCCAAGACAGAAGGGCTGCCCGCACCTAAAGTTTTTCTGACACTGGGACATACACCGGGAGATTTGTCCGGCTTGATGACCACAGGGCCGGGGACTTTTCTGCACGAATTGGTAGAATTGGCAGGTGGGAAAAATCTTTTCGACGATGCCTCCGGTCTATATCCACAGATCTCCAAAGAAGCTCTGATCATGCGCCAGCCCGACATTATCATCGAGGTTTTCGCTGAAGGCATCACCCCTAATAACCAGACCCTGCTGCGCAAAGATTGGGAGAGGCTGTCAGATATGCCTGCAGTCAAGACCGGGGACATCCATTTTATCACGGACGACTTTCTTCTCATCCCAAGCATGAGGGTTGTCCAAACAGCAAAAAAGCTAATAGAGATCATTCACCCTGAGAGTTTAGATGAACAGCTTGATCGAACTTAAGGATATCCATCACCGATTTCAGGAATCGGAATGGGAGCTCGATCTACCGAATATTCAGCTTTTTCCCGGAGAGATCCTGGGAATAATCGGCCCTAACGGTTCAGGAAAAACCACCCTGCTGCGAATAGCCGCTGGGATCCTGCGACCTCACCAAGGAATTGCCCTCCTCTGCCGGCAGAACCTCACGCATATGGATAGACGAACCGTAGCTCGACATTTGGGATACCTTCCTCAGGAATTGAGCAGCGAGTACGACTTCAGCGTGGAGGACCTGGTGCGCATGGGCCGCTACCCCCATGTCAGCGCTATGGGAAGACTGGGCCCCACCGATCTCCAGGTCATCCAGGCCAGCCTGGAGGCAACAGGAATGGAGCATCTGCGCCAGAGGAGTCTCTCCAAACTATCTGGGGGGGAGAAAACAAGAGCTTTTCTAGCGTCGGTCCTGGCGCAAAAACCCGAACTTCTTCTTCTGGATGAACCCACAGCGGCTCTGGACATGCATCATCAAGTCCGCTTCTTCCGGCTGCTGCAGAGCCTCGCAGAAAAAGAAATGGGGATAGCCGTGGTTACCCATGACATCAACCTGGCCTCCCTCTTCAGCCATCGCCTGCTGCTATTAAAAGAAGGCCGCTGCTTAGCCCTCGGCACTCCAGATGAAGTTCTCACCGAGGCCAATGTTCGAGATATCTATGGCGATGATATCCTGATGCAATCCCACCCGGAAACGGGAAGCCCTACCCTTTTGGCACGCAAGCCGGAGAAGATAAAAAAATGAAAGGCCGGACAATCATCTGGTACGTTTTGGCCTTCTTGGTGGTCGCCCTGGTCACTCCCTGGATCGGACCGGAAGAGGTGTCGTTTTCAAATATGACAGAGTTCCTTCAGGAAATTCGAACTCCCGGTGGAGAAATTTTCTGGAACCAACGCCTTCCCCGGGTTCTGCTTGCCCTGCTGGCGGGTGGAACCTTAGCTGTGGTCGGTGCCAGCTTCCAAGTCCTGTTTCGCAATCCACTGGTGGAGCCCTTTACGCTGCGGATCAGCGGAGGAGCAGCCCTGGGTGCGTTCCTTACCATATCCTTCCCCGGTGTTTGGTTTGTGTGGGGACCCTTTGGCTCGATCCAGCTTTTCGCAGTTTTGGGGGCTGCAGCTGCTTTGTTCTTTATCTACTCCCTGGCACGCAAGCCCCAAGGGATGTCTGTCACAACGCTGTTGCTGGCTGGAGTGACGATCAGCATCATATGCGGCGGAGCCATTTTGCTGTTGACCTATCTTGCCAATCCCAATGCTTTGATGGTTTTTCAACGCTGGATGATGGGGGGATTGGATATCATCGGCTTCCGCGAGCTTTTTTCCTTGGGACCGCTTCTCCTCCCCGGCCTTTACCTGCTCTTCTTCCACGCCAACGATCTCAACCACATTGCTCTCAGTGAAGAGATAGCTCTCGGTCAGGGAGTGGAGGTTTCACGGGTACGCCGAAACATATTCATCGGCGGTGGCTTAGCCACAGCTGCAGTCGTCTCCCTGGTAGGACCCATCGCCTTTGTGGGTTTGATCGTCCCCCATGCCGTGAGGAGATTAAGTGGATTTGATCACCGGCTCGTGCTCCCCGCCGCCTTCTGCCTGGGTGGGACAGCCTTGGCTGTTTGTGACGCATTCGCCCGCACGCTTATTGCTCCCACAGAACTGCCCGTGGGGATCATTACGGCTATCATCGGAGGCCCACTCTTTATTCACCTGCTTGTCTCCCGTCGCTGGCGCTAGCCCATTCTTCAATTTAGAATATAACGCGTGCCCTCATGCGGCTCAGACGAACAGGGCCTCTCATTTTCAAGATTGCAAATTTTGGCAGAACAACCATAATTAAATATCGGCAATAAAAGTATGAACAGCCAGCGTCGTTACAATCGTTTCAGTGACCATCTGCGGAGTAAATTCGGCTGCCGCGTGTACAAGATCTCCTTGGATGCCGGCATGAGCTGTCCCAACCGGGACGGAACCATCAGCAAGGACGGCTGCCTCTTCTGCGACCCGGAGGGAGGCTCGGGACGTCAAACTGCCAGATCACAGATTCCACTGACGCAGCAGATCCAAGAGGGGAAACTCGGGCTGAAAAGACGATATGGCGCTGAGAAATTCATCGCCTACTTCCAAAGCTACAGCAATACCTATGGCCCTCTGGAAAAACTCCAAGCCTTATATGACGAAGCTGTCTCCGATCCGGACATCGTTGGCCTCTCCATCGCCACCCGTCCGGATTGTGTAGCGGAAGGCGTCCTCGACCTTATTCAGGGCTACCAAGACAAATACGACACCTGGATCGAGTTGGGTATTCAGACCCTCCGGGAGGAATCCTTGACCTTTATCGAACGCGGACATGGTGCAGACATCATTCGAACCGCCGCAAAACAGATCAAACAACGAGATATTCAGACCTGTGCTCATCTCATTGTAGGTCTGCCCGGGGAGAACCTGGAAGATATGTTATTGACCATTCAAGGTGTGTGTGACCTGGGCATCGATGCGGTGAAGTTCCACATGCTCTACGTCACGGAACGTTCCCGCCTATCCGAGAAATATCGGGCAGGTGATCTTCCTCTTTTGACCAAAGAACAGTATGTGATAACAGTCGTTCGATTGCTGGAAAACCTGGCCCCTTCCATCTTGATTCAACGCTTGGTGAGCGAGGCCCACCCCAAGATCCTGGTCGCGCCGGCTTGGCTGAAGCACAAGTCTGAAGTCATTCGCGATATTGAGCAGAGGCTGAAGGAATTGAACACTTACCAGGGCAGACTGTTTCATTCATACTAGACGCATATATCGTAAGCCGATGTGGTTATAGAAAGAGAAGTTTTTGAATTGCATGATTCCTTAATGACAAAAGGCAATAAGCATCTAGAATTATGATTAGGGAGAATAAAAAAAAAGACATATTATACTATTACTTATAGTAACAAGTCCTGAATTCTACTTGACAAAATACAAAATTCAATTTAAATTAATTATGTATCACGATGGCCGGATAGGCAAAGGGTTTCGTCCCGAGCTAATGCCGGCTTTTTTTTTATCGTTTTTTCAATAATTCCAATTTTGATTTTAAAGGGGAGAGGTGCAGCATATATTGTGAAAACGGCCTCAATAATGATGAATAATTATTCTGGTCAGGAATGACCAATCTTTCCAGTTTGTCATGTTTTGATAGATGTTCAATAAGGCAAGAAAAGTCTCCATCGCCCGATACAATAATGGCTTTTTCATAATTAGGCCATTCGATCATAGTATGAAGCACTAATTCTGCATCAACATTGCCCTTCGCTTTTCCTGAAGGGAAAATTAGTGTTGGTTTAAAGATGAGGACATATCCTTTCTTTTGCAGATCCGTATACAATCGCTGATTGTGAGGAATATACCCGATAAATAAAAATGCTTGAACAACTCCTAATTTATCCTTGAGGTATATGCGGAACCGTTTGTAATTAAGAATCCAACCTTGAGATCGAATTGATAGGTTAAGATTCTGGGAATCAATAAATGCGTAATTATTTTTCATGACAATACTGACAAAACTAATATACTCTGAAGATGGGACTAATTCAATAAAGGGGCTAGCAAAAAATCTCTCACAATTTTCCTCAATTTCCACCCACTGACATCCCAGAATGAGCTTATCACGGTAAAAAAGATGAGATCCTGGATAAAACAAAGGACAAAAAGACAAAAAAGTCAGCTATAAAATAGACTCAACCCTTGAATCAGCAAAAAGTAGCAACAGAGGCTCTCAGAAATACTCCCCACTCTCCTCGGCTGCAATCAGGAGTTTTTGTTGAACAACATGAGGCGGAGGCGGCCGTTCAGCATTAAAGGTCAGTTTGAGATGGCCGATGATTCTCATCTTCAACGAACCTTCCCCTCTGTCTCATCGAAGAAGAGCAAGATCAGGTTATAAAATCATTCTCTCCTCCTGTCTATTAGGGTTAGATTATAGATGACTCGATTTGCGAACTTGACAAGAGGAATCGGTTTTGCCAAGATATTGTTTCTTTGACAATTTAAGGAATTTTGGTCTGCGGAGCAGGGAAGCCCGTGTAAGTCGGGCACAGCCCCCGCTACTGTAAACGGTGACAACTTCCGGAACAGGCCACTGTCCTCTCCGAGGATGGGAAGGCCCGGAAGACGGATGATCCGTGAGTCAGGAAACCTCCCGCAAATCAATTGTACCCATCTTCGGGTGGAAGGTTGGGTGGTTTTTTTTACCTTCCCAGCTTTTCTTCCGACAACGGAGGAAAACATGGTCCAAATATTTTCATGCTTGAGAAGCCTGGCAGTCCTGTGCCTTCCCCTGCTTTTATTCCCTCAAGACAATGTCAAATTACAGGAAGAAAAGGAACAGGAAAAACTGCAGCACGAGGTCACGGTTACCGCCAACCGGATTGAAACTCCCATTGCAGAAACCGCCACCGCGGTTACTGTCATTACCCGAGAAGACCTGGAGAAATACCAGAAAACCACGGTGTTGGAGGCTTTGGATGGTGTTTTGGGCTTAAGCTTTTCTCAAAATGGCCCCGCTGGGTCTCAAGCTGCTCTCTACATTCGTGGCGCCAATCCGGAACACACCAAGGTGATGATCGATGGGATGGAGCTCAATGATCCCATCACACCCGGGCGTACTTTTGACATGGGTTTGCTGATGGTCGAGAGTATCGACCGCATCGAAATCATTCGCGGGCCACAGAGCACGCTCTACGGCTCGGATGCCATGGGTGGCGTCATCAACATCATCACTCGCCAACAGCGGGGAAAACCTCGAATGCTATTCTCGACCCAAGGAGGCAGTTACAACAGCCTGACCGGCAATGCCGAGCTTTTCGGCGGAACAGAAAACATCTCCTATAGCTTTGGGACGACCTATTTTGCAACAGAGGGATTTTCAGCTGCAGGCAGACAATATGAAGGGAATACCGAGGAGGATGGCTATAAAAATCTGACAATTTCAGGCCGCCTCGGTTTCCATCTCCCCAACAACATCGATCTGAATATCGGAGTTCGTTCGATCAACAGCCGCCTGGAAGCCGACAACTTCGGAGGTGATTTCGGAGACGACCCCAATGCCATTCAAGACTACAACAGCCTGCTGCTTACCGGAAGTGCCCAAGGGCTGTTCGCCCGTAACCGCTGGGAATCCAAACTAACACTGTCTTTTTTGGATTACGACCGCAAACACGACAATCCTACCGACGACCTCCATCCCACAGACACAGATAACTCTTTTTACCAAAGCAGCCTGCTCAAGCTGGGTTGGCAAAACCAGGTATTCGCACATGAATCCAACACGGTCACGCTCGGCACTGAATATTGGAACGAAACAGGAGAATCGGAATATTTTTCGGAAAGTATCTGGGGACCTTTCGAGAGTATATTTCCGGAACAGCAGGCTCACAACTTTGGGGTGTATCTCCAAGATCAGATCAAAGTGGCCGGACAATTTTTTGCCACATTGGGCGCACGCTACGACCACCACAGCCAAGCCGGAGGCGCTCTCACCTACCGGATGGCTCCCTCTTATTATCTTTCGCAATCCGGAACCCGCTTCAAAGCCACCTTGGGCTCGGGCTTTAAAGCGCCTACCCTCTATCAACTCTATGCGCCCGCCACTTTTTTTGGCCCGATCGGAAACGAAAATTTAAAGCCCGAAGAATCCACCGGCTGGGATATCGGGATCGAACAGCAACTGCTGAACAAGCGTCTGATACTGGGGGCACTGTATTTTTCCAACACCTTTATAAACCTGATCGATTTCAATTACGCCCATGGATACCTCAATGTGGGCAGAGCTTCCACCCGGGGAGGTGAATTTTTCGTACGAGCTCAAGCCACAACCAACCTGCAGCTGGCGGCAGAGTATACACGGACCGAAGCCAAAAACGATGACACGGGTGAGCGCCTTCTGAGACGCCCTCAGGACAAATTTGTGGCCAAGCTCGGCTATCGTTTGGTGAAAAAGGGAAACATTGGGTTTAGTCTGATCCATGTCGGAAAAAGGGAAGATCTTTTCTTCGAGAATTTTGGATCAAAACGTGTGATTCTGGAAAGCTATACTCTGCTCAATATAGCCGCAGCCTATGACATGCTTCCTTATCTGCAGATTTTTCTCCGCATGGACAATATTCTGGATCAAGAATACGAGATGATCAAAGGCTACGGAACACCCGGCTTTTCTGTTTACTTCGGTTTTAGGCTTAAAAACAAAGCTGCGGTTTCAGACTAAAAGCTCAACTCGTTTTCAAGTTTTTGCCAAAGATCATTTCTCGTCAGTTTTCATTTCTGTACATTTTTTGATATGGTGGTAAAATTATTAATCTAGCTTATTCACGAGTTGAGATTGCCGTAGATGTGAGGCGCAAAGGATGAAGCTGTGGTATACTACCGCAAATCCTTTGCAACGAAGCAGATACGGTGAGATCAGCTCGCCCGACGGGTAAAAAATGTCGATTAAATAGAAATGGCATTGAAACCGAAGTTATCAGGATGTTTACTTCTAGAGCTAACGTAGAATTTCGACAATACTATGGTTACAGTATATCGGCATTTTTTATGAATAATTCAGGAGAGCAGCTATGACAGAAAAACAATGGAAAAACCCACCGGAGATGCAGATCGATCTCAGCAAAAAATATCAGGTCACGATCGAAACCAGCCGCGGCGAGCTTGTACTCGACCTCTACGCGGAACACGCACCCAAAACGGTCAATAATTTCGTGTTCCTCGCCAGAGAAGGATTTTATGATGGAGTAAGCTTTCACCGGGTGATCAACGACTTCATGATCCAGGGGGGAGATCCCACCGGGACAGGCCGCGGCGGCCCCGGCTACAGCTTCGAAGATGAATTCTCCGATAATCCCCTAAAA
>JAUWSR010000278.1 GCA_030609975.1 Acidobacteriota bacterium
TCCAATAGCTGAGAAAGATTCTGGTAAGCCACAACCTCGGTCAGAAGAGGACGCTGGCCCAGCAGCCGGGCCACCTCCAACGCATCCGCAGGCGGAACTCCCAGCGCCAGAGTGAACGGGTAGAACACATAGCCTAGAAGATTGCTGAAAGTCCATTCAAACTGCCAGCCGAACCATGAATTCAAGTATCCCCCGATCCCTCCCAGACCCAGATCCATCAGCTTCATGATCCCCAGAAACGCGATCAGCAGTGTGATGATCCCACCCAGGAGCCGCAGCCCGCTGTTGGCACCATTGATGATGGCCATGATCAGGTTGTCATCCCGTTCATAATGAGGCTTGACGTTCACACCCAGCGTTTTTGGTGTTTCAGTCTCAGGGACGATCAGTTTGGCCATGACCACCGCCGCAGGTGCGGATAAAAAGGACGCAGAAACCAGATGGCCTGCGATGGTGGGAAGCAGGCCCTGAAGATACATTACGTACATCGCCAGCACGGTCGACGCAATGGTCCCCATCCCCGCCGCCAGGATCGTGGTCAGCTCCGAACGGGTCATATCTTTAAGATGGGGTTGAACCAAGAGCGCGGATTCCACGCCGACAAAGATATTGCTGGAGGCGCTTAAAGATTCCGCGCCGCTGATGCGCATGAGCTTGGTGAAAAGGGCGGAAAATCCCCGGATAAGAAGAGGCATGATCTTGAGATAATAAAGCGCACCCACCAGGGCGGCAAAGAATATGACGGTGGCCAATCCCTGAAACGCTAAAAAATGCCCGAGAGAGGTTTCTCCGGCCTCGGTGGTCACACCCGGGGGGACGGCCAGGCGTCCAAAAACAAACCGGGTTCCGGCGCTGGCGCTGTCCAGGACCGAGACGACGGCACTGTTGACAAAAAGAAAGAACTTTGCACCTGCTGGAACCACAAATATAAACAGAGCAAACAGCAACTGCAGACCGATCCCCCACAAGATCACCCGCCAGTTGACCACTTTCCGGTTAGAGGAACACAGCCAGGCGAATCCCACCAGCACAAAAATCCCCATGAAGCTCACGGCATTATATATATCCATCCCTTCAGCTCCTGTTTTCTTAGCAGGAATACTATATCCCACTGGACGGCTTTTGGCAAAGTTAGGGAGAGGTTAGGAACTGAGTCTTATGATTTTGTGGTTGGAGGAGGCGCCGCGGACGATGGTGAGACGGGAGGGGGGAACTTTGAGATGGTCGGCAAGCAGCTTAAGCACATCCTTATTAGCCTTGCCTTTAACTGGAGCAGAAACAACCTTGACCCGATATTCATCCGGGCTAATTTTTTCAACAGAGTTTTTTTTGGCTCGGGTTATGACTTTTATGTTTATGTCGGAAGTCCTCTCATACATAACTCAAGTCAGAAAGAAAAAGCTTGATCCCGCAGCATCTGATGAGCATAGATCGCAAGAGAACGCACAAAAAAAGTATCGATGAATAGGATAAAGAGAAAAGCGATGATAGGACTGATGTCCATTCCCCCGAAGCGGTGAGGGGGTACGAACTTGCGGATGGGTGCCAACAGCGGTTCTGTGAGTTGATAGAATATGACCTTGAGCTGATAGAGGGAAGGCACCTCCACCCAGGAGAGCACGACTCGGATGAAAAGCACGAATATGTACATCCGCAGGATGAAGTGCAGAATCATAGCGACAGCACTTAAAAAATTTGCGAAAAATATCATGAGACTAGATCAGCGTGGAAGCTTCTCACTTCAGTTTATCCTTGTACCGAGTGAAGAGGTCTTTGAGCTGCTGCTCCGTAACGATGTAACCACTGACATAGAGGGAGAGGTTCGGCCTTTGGGGATCATTGGTTTTCAGCAGTATGTATTCCCTGATCAAGCCCTGCGTCTTACGCGGCTTGATCTTCATCAGCACTTCCACTTCTTTTCCTGCCGCGATCTTCAAGGGCGTGGAGATCTCTTTTTTCCCTTTAAAAAAGGTGGCATTGCGGTTAGACATCTCGACCGTCAGCTCCAGCTCCCCCGTATTGGTGATGCGGCTGAGCGTTTGGAGCTCTTCCGATTCCAGAAGCAAGCCCATCTCGATGGAGTCGCGGTCCACATCGCTCAGGGGTCGGGGTGGAACATCGAGCGATGCGGAAACAACCAACTGTTTCTTGGGTTCCTGCGGATCGTTCGAATCCACATATACGAATTTGGTCTGACGTCCTTCGTAGCCCTTGGTATTAAAGGTAACTTTGATCTCACCATTTTTCCCGGGTGCGATCTCACGACTGGAGATCAAGGCCGCGGCACATCCACAAGATGTGCGGACATTATGAATGAGCAAAGGGGCGTCCCCCCGGTTCTCGAATTTGAACACATGGGTCAGGACCTTCCCCTGCTTGATCTGGCCAAAATCCCATTTTATCTCGTTGAATTTGAGCGCTGGATTTTTATCGGCCGCCATCAAGCCGGCAGCGCTGATCAATAGAAAAAGTCCCAGCGCTCCGCTGATCGTGTTTCGATATGTGGCTGATTTTCCCATTATTGACTCCTAGATGCCCTATCATGTTACCATTTTTTTTAACAAACGGCAAAATGTCGGAAGAGTTCAGCTTAACATTGATTAACATAAGTAAGTCGGCTACACTTTACTTAGGATGAAAACAAAAACAAGTATCATCTTTGTATTCATAATGCTCATCCTTGTGATCCCTCTTATATCTCAGGACGTTTCTCACAGGCTAAAAGTGGTCACGGAACAGGCGAATATCCGCTTGGAACCGGATATCGGCAGCCGCATCATCCATCAAGCGCCGCAAAACGCTTCCCTGGAAGCAATCGAAAAACAAGGAGATTGGTATCAAGTTCGCTTCATCACCGATAAAGGCACCCCGGCCACCGGCTATGTCCACGAAAGCCTGGTTATCGAGATCGGACGGGAAAAAATCCCGGAAACGATAGAGGTCGAGAAGGTCGAACCTGAAAAAATCCAGGTCCAAGAAACCGAGCCTGAGGAAAAACCCGATGTGTCTGAACTCGAAGATAAAGAAACACAGGGTTCCGGGAAAATGCCTCCGATAAGCCTGCTCCTATCCATGGGATTATCCTATCGCGTAGGCGGAGATATCAATACCGGGGCTGAGGGTTTGGCAGATTTCTACGCCGATTCCCTGAGCAGCCGCATGCAGGGCAGTGTAAGCCCGGTGCATTTGAGCTATCTTTTTGGAGGTGAGGTACAGGTGCGCTTGTCTCCCCAGTGGGCCCTGGGGCTGGGATTGGATTATTTCAAAGGCAAGAAAGAGAGCACCGTCGCCTACCCCGAAGCTACGGTTCCAGCGGATTACACGACCGATCCTGAGCTACAGTCCGTCCCGGTCAGGCTATCTCTTTCCTACTATATACTTCCCTCCTTAAGCCCTTCATTCTACATCAAGGCCGGCATCGAATACCATTTTGCTTCATGCGGCTATTTCTACCGTCTGGAACAAGCGGAGTCTTGGGAAGAATGGAGAGGAGAGGCTTCCTCCCAAGGATTCGGCTTCATGCTCGGTATGGGCATCGAAATGGATATCTCCTCCTCTCTACGTTTCTTTGCCGAAGCTTCGGGAAATTATGCTCAGATCTCGGATTTCTCAGGTACCAATGCCTACCAGGATTCGAATGGATTTTCTTCTTCGGAAAAGGGTTCTCTCTATATTTATCAAGCCCACACTGGGCCGGAAACCTCTTATCCCATGGTGTTTATCCGAGAAAGGAAGCCTTCAGAGGCAGGAGTCTCGGACGTTCAGCTGGCAACTTTAGATTATTCCGGACTTTGGCTGCGGGCAGGCATCCGGATCCGCTTCTAATCCTTTTCGAAGACCACATACTTCGGCCGGCGGTCAAGAACCACCTCCCGGGAGGTCACAGATATTTCGTCACCCTCCTGGGAAACGATCTTTTTCAGTTTTCCCGGAAATTTATAATTCACCGCTTATCCATCCGTCCATCCCACTGCATAGACTCCGGATTTTTTACAAAAAACAAAAATCTCCGCCTCCGGATGCATGAGTCGTCCTTCGAAGATACTGTCATCCAGAAAGGATTTCAGAGTCTTGAGAGTAGAAGAACCAACGGCTGTCTGCCAAGGCAAAAATATCCTCTCCACCAATCCCGTGCTCAAAACCGGAACCAGAAACTGGATCAGGAGGCCGGTCCCTTCCTTCTCAGTAAGTTCAGGCCAGTTAAGGTCAGAAACCCACAGTTTTTTTCCTCTCTGCGAGCATGTTTCCACAACCGCCTTCAATCGGGCTAAATTCTTCAAATATTTTTTCCCGATTCTGGCCTGCTTCAAATCATCTTCTTGAGAGACCTGCATATTACAGGTGATCTTATCAAAAGGCAGCAGCTTTAAAAGGGAGGGATACAGTGACGATCGAAATCCCGCAATCCCCGGTCCTACCAGGGACAAGGAAGCGCTCTCCGCTGCAGAAAATGCAGCATGGGCCAATTGGAGATATTCCTGGTGATCGTAAACACCCTGTCCAGATCGATTCCAGGCATTTCCGATCTCAACATAGGGACTTAGTTTACTTAACCGCGAAAAAAGCTCCTGGATGAAATCTTCCCATCGCCCGGGATTCGTCACATCCTCTCGCTGCAGATGCAGCGAGACAAGGCCCTTCACCCCAAGGTGAGAAAGTCTGATCAACCGCTCCTCGACCTGCGGGAGCTGCTGACTTTTTTCCGAGGAAATCGCCATGTGAACCAGATCGATATTCAGTTCTGAAAGCACCTCAGGAAGCTCCGGATTGTCCGATTCCAACGGAGGAAGCGACAAGGCAAAAGGCCGTCCGATCTGCGCAGGAAAGCGGAGGACGCCCCCGCGCAGTCTCCGGCTGCTAATAAAAACAGGAACGGCCTTCATGAGATTGCTCGAGATCAAATCGA
>JAUWSR010000209.1 GCA_030609975.1 Acidobacteriota bacterium
CCGTGGCACTTCCTATGGACATGGTTGGGGTAGCCATAACCTTTGTGAGTGTTTTGTCCGAACGTCGTATGAACCGTTTGAACAACCCCGCTCTCAGTGTCGGTCTGCCTCCTTTTTTAACCAAGGGGGCTGGCATGTTTTCCGGTATGATGTTGAGCCAGTATACGGCTGATATGCAGATCGTGGAACAGAGGATCCTCTCCATGCCTGCCTCGATTCAGTCCATCCCGGCGGCAGCGGATCAGGAAGATTTTGTCTCCATGGGTATGAACACCGCTCTCAAGAACATCCAGATCCTGGACAATGCCTACGGGATCCTGGGGATCGAATTTATGGCTGCAGCCCAAGCTTTAGATTTGCGTGAGATCATTGAGGAGACTCCCTACCGTTATGGCGAGGGAGTAGCTAAGGCCAGGGAGGTTATCCGTAGATATGTCGAATATTTGGATGTGGATAGACCACTCTTTCCGGACCACAACCGTATCAAGGATCTGGTAGAGTCCTGTGAGATTTTGGACGAGGTTGAGAAAGTCGTGGGCAACTTAGGATAGGGAGGCGAAGTGAAACAAAAACGAGCTCGGACTCTAATGGCGTTGGTGGGGCTTTTATCTGTTCTGATTTTACCTGTCTGCTCGAGTCAGGGGGAAGAAGATTTGGAAGGATTTATCCCCTTGTTTGATGGTAAAAGTCTGGAGGGATGGAGGAAGCTGACGGAATCGAGTGAACGATGGGGAAAATGGGAGGTTGTCGAGGGCGTTATTGTGGGTGACCAATATCCGGAAGGTAAAGGGGGATTGTTTGTAACAACCACCACATTTAAAGATTTCGAGCTCTATGCTGAAGTAAAAGCCGACTATCCTATAGATACCGGCTTGTTTTTGCGTGTTCAGCCCAATGTGCTTTCTTATCAGGTGACCATCGATTATCGCCCCGAGGGAGAGGTGGGTGCTGTCTACTGCCCGGGGGGAGGAGGCTTTTTGCTACACAAACCTCAGGGCGTAGAGCTTTGGAAAGCCGATGATTTCAATCGTGTCCGCGTCAAGATATCCGGACAGCCCGCTCACATCCAGGTTTGGATCAACGGGACGGCCTTGGTGGATTATCAGGATTCACTGGTCGAGGGCAAACCGCGTGTCCCTGAAACCGGATTCATCGGGATTCAAGTCCATGGGGGATCTTCCTGGAAAAAGGGCAATAAGGTCTATTTCCGCAAGCTTTTGGTTCGCCCCTTGGATTGAGGCAGAGCCCCTGTCCGTTTGTCCCGGACCACGATTTTTCCGTTTTTGATCACATGTCTTACCGGATTGATACCGAAGTGATAAACCAGATAAGGAAAATTCGGGGCGTCGCAGAGCACCATATCCATCTTTTTTCCGACTTCTAGACTTCCTATTTCTGTATGGCGATCTATGCCGTAGGCAGCGTTGATGGTTACGGCGTTGATGGCTTCTTCCACGGTCATATTCAGCAAGTAAACCGCCAGTTGCATGATGAAAAATTGGGATTCCGTCATGGAACTCCCCGGATTAAAATCAGTGGCTAAAGCCACGATGGCCCCGGCTTCGATAAGGGCGCGGGCCGGAGCTTTTTGGTTTTGCAAAAGGAAAAACGGGACACCGGGAAGGAGGATGGCGGTGGTGTTGCTGGCTGCCATTTTTTGGATTCCATCGTCGGTGATGGTGATCAGATGCTCTGCGGATACAGCCCCTTCGTCAACCGCGAGTTGAGAGCCTCCAAGTGAAACGAATTCGTCGGCATGAAGCTTGATCTTTAGACCGGCTTTTTTTGCGGCTGCGATCAAATGACGGGATTCCTCCACCGAATAGACACCCTCTTCACAGAAGATATCAAAAAATTCGGCTAAATTATTTTTCTCGACTTCGGGGAGTATTGTTTGAGTGAGGAGTTTGATATATTCCCCTTTTCTGGACTTGTATTCCCGAGGGACTTCATGTGCTCCCAGGAAAGTTTTAACGATATCTACAGGGTGGAGTTGATCCGCGTGCTTTAAAGCGAGTAATTGTTTGATCTCGTCCTTTAGGTTTAAACCATATCCACTCTTTCCCTCTACGGTTGTTGTACCGTGAAGCAACATGATGTCGAGCCGGCTTAAGCAAAGGGAGACGAGATCGTCTTGAGATATGGCCCGTGTGGCATCGACGGTGGACTGGATCCCCATTCCCTGGGCGGCCAATTCTCGATAGGTGGCGCCTTTGATGCGCAGCAAGAACTCGTTTTCACGGCTGCCGCCAAAAGGAAGATGGGTGTGGGGATCGACCAGTCCGGGAAGAGCTGTTTTTCCGCTGCCGTCCAGGGTTGTTCCCCCGGGCTCTAACCGAACCTGGGACAAATAATCCGCTTCCGTTCCTACAAATACGATCTGTCCCTTAGAGGAAGCGACGCATCCCTGATTGATCACACCTAGGTCATTGAGAGATTTTCCCCGTTTAGGGATGTCTCCGCAGCAGGTGACGACCTGGTTGCAGCGAATAACAGCGAGATCAGCCGATACCACGTGGAGTTTTCCTTATCGCTGCGTTTTTAGTCCTGCGAATAAAAGAGGGAGTCTCGTAAGAATCCCATTGTTTTTCCCAGGAGGGTCTTTCCATCTTATCCCACATCGGTTCGTTCCCCTTAGGTTCAAAAATGTAAGGAGGTGTTTTTTGAGGGACCTGGAAGTGGGGAGGAGTATCTCGACGCGGGTGAGACACGATGTCCTGAGGCATGATGGTTTCGTGTTGCTGTGCTCTATCGAAACCTGTAGCGATGACCGTGACTTTGACCATTTCCTTGAGAGATTCATCGATGACGGTACCGAAGATGATGTTGGCTTCGGGGTGCGCTTGGCTGTGGATGAGTTCTGAGGCTTTGGATACCTCGTGCAGTCTGATGTCTTTACTGCCGGTGATATTGATGAGCACTCCATGCGCACCAGCGATGGAAGTGTCGATGAGTAGAGGAGAGGAAACGGCCTTCTGAGCGGCATCCAAAGCGCGGTTCTCACCCGTGGCAATGCCGGTTCCCATAAAGGCCATGCCCATGCCTTTCATAACCGATTTTACATCCGCAAAGTCTAAATTGATCAGACCCGGTCTCGTGATGAGATCTGAAATCCCCTGAACGGCTTGACGGAGAATGTCGTCTGCCATGCGAAAGGCATCCTGGATGGAGGTGTCCAGGGTGACAGTCTCCAGAAGTCTCTCATTGGGGATGGAGATGACTGTGTCCACGGCGGACTTCAGCTCTTCCAGACCCTCCTGGGATTGTTGCATCCTAATCTTGCCTTCGAACCCAAAGGGAAGGGTTACGATGGCGATAGCCAGAATATCCAATTCTGAAGCCAGGTTAGCGATAACAGGTGTAGCTCCTGTGCCCGTGCCGCCGCCCAGGCCGGTGGTGAGAAACACCATATCCGCTCCCTCGAGCAGATCGATCAGTTTATCGGTGTCCTCCATGGCGGCCTGCTTGCCGACATCCGGTCGTCCACCTGACCCCAGACCCTTTGTCAATTGAGTGCCGATCTGGAGCTTGGTGCCGGCTTTATTGGTGTTAAGGGCCTGCAGGTCGGTGTTTACCGCGATAAAATCGACACCCTCGATACGGGCATCGATCATGCGGTTCACCGCGTTGCCGCCGCCGCCGCCAAGGCCGATGACCTTGATCTTAGCTCCAGAGTTTTCATCTGCGAGATGAAATTTGAGTTTACTCCGATACTCCTCACTCATATTGACCTCCTAAGTCTCTTTTAGCCAGTCTTTAAACTTGAACCAAAAACCTCTCTTTTTATCTCGAGAAAAGCCTTTTTCTTTCCATTCATTAAAACCGTAGAGAAGCAGTCCTACGGCTGCTGCATAGTCAGGCGTACTGACTCGATCGACCAATCCTCCGATCCCGCCGGGGTCGCCTCTGCGCACGGGCAGATCGAATACGTTTTCCGCCACTTCTTCCAATCCGTCCAGGAGTGCTGTTCCACCTGTGAACACGACTCCTGAATTCAAGGATTTTTCATAACCCATACGTTTTATGTCATTGTCTACCAGGCGGAAAATCTCTTCTGCCCGGGGTTGTATGATATCCGCTAGGAGCTGACGGGAAAGCACGCGGTCTTTTTTGCCGCGTCCCACAGACGGCACATCAATGGTCTCCAGCTCTTCCATTAGAGGGGCAGCAGCACACCCGTATTTCTTTTTGATCTTTTCTGCATCCGGTATGGGAGTCCGTAGACCCACTGCAATATCGTTGGTGAAATTGTCTCCTCCGATGGGGATGACAGAGGTGTACCACAGACTTCCACGCTCGAATATGGCTACCTCGGTGGTGCCTCCTCCGATATCGATGAGCCCCACTCCCAGCTCCATCTCATCGTGCGTTAAAATAGAAGCACTGGTGGCGATCTGATTGAGTACGATCTGCTCGATCTCGATCCCGGCCCGAGTCACGCACGATCTCATGTTTTGCACTGAAGTAATGGCTCCGGTCACGATATGCACATTGACTTCGAGCTTGATCCCGTTCATGCCCAGTGGGTCCTTGATACCATCCTGTTCATCCACCACAAATTCTTGGGGAATGACATGGATGATCTCCCGATCAGGGGGGATGGAGACCGCCTTGGATTGATCGATCACACGTTTGATGTCATCCCGTGTGATCTCTCGGTTTTTGCTGGACACGGCGATCACTCCTCGGCTGTTGAAGCTTTTGATATGGGCTCCAGAAATGCCGATAAAGCCGGAATCGATCTCCACCCCGGCCATCAGTTCTGCCTCTTCTTGGGCCTTTTTGATGGCTTCAACGGTGGCTTCCAGATTCACCACGACGCCCTTCCTAAGGCCTTTGGAATCAGCCGTTCCGATCCCGATGATCTCGATCTTTTTGTCCTCTGTGACCTCGCCGATGATGGCGGCCACTTTCTTTGTGCCGATGTCAAATCCAACGATGTAACCGTTTTTCGGCATTATTCTGACTCCTTTCCGGCAGCAGAAATTGCTGTACCGGCTGAAGTTTGCGGCTTAAAGTAGATTCGTTCTGGTATGCGGAGGTCCACATATTCCAAAGCACCGAATCTTTCTAAAAACAGCCTCTCTGAACGTAACGTCTGCAGCTTCTGGAAGAAACGATCATGTCCCAGTTTTATCCAAGCAGGAAAATCCTTTAGCCTGACCTGGACATTGTCATACTCACTGAGGTTGACGACCTGCACTCGATCTTTTTCCTCAGGCGGCAATTCCTCCAGGAGCTTCCAGGCTAGCATCAATTTTTCCTCTCGTTCTTCCTGAAAATCCTGTTTATCTGTGAACAGCGGCAATTTCCATTCTGATGGTGATGTAATGGGAGAAAGCTCAACGCCCTCTCGATCGATTAAAATCCATGAGCCTGTTTGGATGACTGCGGTGGGAATTCTCTCCGTAATCACGATCTTTATTCGTGAAGGTAAGGCCTTGCCTATATGGACCTCTTTGATCCAGGGGTGTGCCTCTAAGGAATGCCGCAGATGATCAATATCCAAAAGCAGGATGTTCCCCATGTGTTTTTGAGCGAGATAACTTTCCGCTGCAGCCTTGAGTTCGAGTTTTCCACACACCACATCTATCTCAGAGATAATCAACTTATCCCATCCGATAAGATAGAGATAGGTCTGTTGGGCGGTCACAAACATGCCCGTGAAAAGAATTCCCAGCAGAAAAATATGCCAAGGCTTAACCTTGAATTTTTTTTGAATTTTTTTCGGCGCCGCTCGCTTCTCCCCACGCCGGTAGTGACTGGTCTCCACTCTGGGCTCCAGCCGGTATTTGAAGGGGAGATTGAGGTTTACCGCCATGGACCTATTTCTCCTCCAGCCTGTGTATAATGTCAGGTATGGTCTTGTAGATACTGCCTGCGCCCATGACAATGATCAGGTCCTGAGGCTGGGCGATATCTGCGACGTGTTCAGCCACCTTGTCTAACTCAGGTTCAAAGAGGACACATTTGTGTCCAAACTGCTGGATCTCCCTGCATAACACCTCTCCTGAAATATCCGGGATGGGAGCTTCTCCCGCAGGGTAGATCTCTGTAATAAACAGGACATCTGCTTGGTTAAAGGCGGTGCCGAATTCTTTCATCAAGAAAAACAGCCGCGAATAACGATGAGGCTGAAAAACTGCGACGATGCGGCGCATCCATCCTCGCTTGGCTGCCTCCAGGGTGGCCTTGATCTCAGTGGGATGGTGGGCATAGTCTTCGATGATCATGATATTCTTGACCTGTTTTTTCAGCTCGAATCTCCGTCCGGTACCTCCGTGGTTTTCCAATGCAGTTAAGATTATATTAAGGGGGATATTCAAGTCTAAACCCACTGCTACAGCTGCCATAGCGTTGTAGATGTTGTGAACTCCAGGTACATTCAATTTCATCACACCCAGCTTCTCACCTTTGTGAAAGAGCGTGCAGGTGCTCGCAAATTCATGGAACTCCTGATCTCTTGCAAAAAAATCTGCCTGTGCGGAAAATCCATAAGTGATGACCTTGCGCTCCAGTTCTGGAATGAGACTTTGCAGATTGGGATCATCCAGACAAAGCACGATGGGGCAGTAGAAGGGTACCTTGTTGGCGAAATTGACAAAGGTTTTCTTGATCTCTTCCACGGTATCGTACTGATCGAGATGCTCTTCATCCAGATTTGTCAGGACAGCGATATAGGGGGAGAGATACAGAAAAGAACGGTCGCTCTCATCTGCCTCGGCAACGATAAACTCTCCACCTCCCAATTTGGCGTGAGCTCCCAGTGTATTCAAACGACCGCCTACGATGATCGTGGGATCCAGCCCTCCGGTTTCCAGCACTTCTGCGATCATGGAGGTCGTGGAGGTTTTTCCATGGGAGCCGGCCACAGCGATCCCATTTTTAAGTCGCATCAATTCCGCCAGCATCTCAGCTCGTGGGATAACAGGGATCTTTTGTTTGCGGGCCGCGATAA
>JAUWSR010000028.1 GCA_030609975.1 Acidobacteriota bacterium
AACGGCTGGTCCCGCCAGACTTTCCTGCAGCAGGCCTGTCTCAAAGCCGGCCTGCCCAAAGATGCCTGGAAATCCGGTGCTCAGATAATGATCTTTGAAGCCCTGGTTTTTCACTAGAGAAACCCTTGTAAAAACTCCAGCTTATTCGCAAATGCTCAGGCTCTTTGAACCAGCGTTGGCTGGGACCTATTTGAGCCGCATGAGGTGGTTGGGTCCCCGGCGAAAATAGGTCCCAGCCAGCTCGGATCGGGCAGCTTGGAGTTGACTTGAGATTCTGGTATAATAGGCCTCTTTTCTTCAGGAGACAGTATCATGCCCTTATATGAATATAAATGCGACAAGTGCGGCTTGTTGGAGGAAGTGATCCAAAAGGTCGCCGACAAACCGTTAAAAAAATGCTCTCAGTGCGGCGGGCCGCTGCATAAGATTCTATCCAGTCCAGCCATCCAATTTAAAGGCTCTGGTTGGTATGTCACCGATTACGCTTCCAAAAAAGGCGAGCCCCCTACTCCGGATAAAGCTTCGGAAAAATCCACCACTAAAAAAACCAAGAGTGACGAGAAACCCACCCCGGCCACGAAGAGCACACACCCAACCCCAGCAACCTAACAGCATGAAGGTTGTGGTCAGAGTTCCGAACTGGATCGGAGACTCCATCCTCGCGCTGCCCGTCCTGCAAAGTATAAACGCAAATTATCCCGATGCAGAAATATGGATTGCCGCCAAAGGCTGGGTGAAAGAACTTTTTGTTGCCTCTCCTTACATAAGCGGAATTTTAGCCCTTCCCGAACGTGTCTCCCGGAAAACCCTGAGGACATCTGCCCAGGAGTTCAAGGAGCGGGGCTTTGATACCGGTCTGCTTTTGACAAACTCTTTTGCATCCGCCTATCATTTTTATCTCGCCCGGATCCCCCAACGCTGGGGCTATAAAAAGGACGGTCGGCAGCTGCTGCTGACGAAAGGCGTGACGCGTCCCGCGCCTCACGAAGCTATCCATCAAGTCGATTACTATCTTCGGCTTATCGCAGGATTAGGAATCCGCCCCCTGGCGCCACGCCTCACGCTCCCCCTCACCAAAGACGAGGCTCGAGGGGCGGAAGACATGCTGGCGTCTCTCTTTGTGGATCGAGATAAACGCATCGTGGTCCTGAACCCAGGCGGCTATTTCGGGTCAGCAAAAAGATGGCCTCCTCACCGCTATGCAGAGGCTGCCACGCTCTTCCAGAAAAGATGGGGCGCTGAGATCCTTATTATAGGATCATCTCAGGAAAAACCTCTGGCGGATGCCATCTCCGGGGATATGGAGCAACAGCCCTATGTCCTTACGGGCAAAACCTCCCTGCGCCAGTTGGCGGCGGTTCTAAGTTTGGCAGATCTGTGCGTGACCAATGATTCCGGCCCTATGCACATGGCCAACGCCCTGGGCCTCCCCACGGTGGCCGTCTTCGGCCCTACGGACCCTGTGGCTACGCGGCCGTTCCAGCCTCCCTCGGTCTTCATCCAGAAAGAGGTCCCCTGCTGGCCCTGTTCCTACCGGGACTGTCCATTTGACCACCGCTGCATGTTGAACATCACAGCGGAAGAGGTCTTTGAACAGGGCCAAGGATTATTGCCATGAAAAACCGCGCAGTTTTTCTCGATCGAGATGGAAATATCAACCGAGATGTCGGCTACCCCAATTCCTACAATCTGATTGAGATCTATCCTTACAGCTTCGATGCCGTGCGCAAACTCAATCAAGCCGGTTTCTTGGCGGTCATCATCACCAACCAATCCGGGATTGGACGAGGTCTCATCCAAGAAGAAAATCTCTTGGACATCCATACCCGGATGCAGGCCGCATTCATACAGCAGGGAGCTCACATCGACGGGATCTACTACTGTCCTCATTATCCCCCCTCCTCCATCCCTGAGTACGGCCGGGAATGTTCCTGTCGCAAGCCGCAGCCGGGAATGGGCCGGCAGGCTGTCCAAGACCTCGAGATCGACCCCGCCCGCTCCTATATGATCGGAGACAAGGTGGAGGATATCCAGTTCGGCTTGAATCTGGGCGCGACTCCCATACTGGTGCTTACGGGGTATGGAGAAAAATCCCGCGCTCAGCTCAGAAAGCTGGGGATCGAGCCGGCTTTTGTTGCCCCCACCCTACGGGATGCGGTAAACTGGATAATGGCAGAAGAACAAGGCCGTCCTAATATATAGTGCTGATGATTAGGTTTGACAATATCCTGGAAAAGGTTTCTCCGTATTATTCGGAAAAGGAGATCACCCAACTTCAGAAGGCGTACGTCTTCGCGGGGAGAGCCCACAAGGGGCAGGTGCGCCGCTCGGGAGAGCCCTATCTGAGTCATCCCTTAGAAGTGACCGACATGTTGGCCGACATGAAGCTGGACGCCACCACCTTAACGGCCAGTCTTTTACATGACGTCTTGGAAGACACCGACGTGACCGCGCCGGATTTACGACAAGCCTTCGGGAATGACGTGGCTCACCTGGTAGAAGGCGTGACCAAGATCAGCCTGGTCCAGGAATCCTCTCCGGAAACCCGTCATGCGGAAACCATCCGCAAGATCATTCTGGCAATGACAGATGACCTGAGAGTAATTTTCATAAAGCTGGCCGACCGCATCCACAACCTGAAAACTCTCAAATTCCTGGATGCCGCCAAACAAACCTCCATCGCCAAAGAGACGCTGGAGATCTACGCCCCCATTGCAAATCGTCTGGGGATGGGCCGGATCAAGGCCGAGTTGGAAGACCTCTCCTTCCGCTATGTCGAATCCGACAGCTATTTCCAGATCACCAAGAAAGTGGACTCGCTGCAAAAGGGTGCGGAAAAGAATCTTGAAAACATCCTCCGGCGGCTCGAAGATCATCTGAAAGAGCATCACATTCAAGCCCAGATCTATTACCGGATCAAGCGCCCCTACAGCATTTACGCAAAGATGAAGCGGCAGAGCATCAGTTTCGATCAGGTCTATGACTTCGTCGCCCTCAGGATCATTACGGACTCGGTCAAACATTGTTATGCGGCCCTGGGGGCGATTCATCAAGCCTGGCCCCACCTCCCTTACCGCTTCCGCGATTTTATCGCCATGCCCAAGCCCAATCATTACCAAGCCTTGCACACCACCATCATCACCGAAAAAAAGCACACCATCGAGATCCAGATCCGCACCCAGGAAATGCACAACATCGCCAAGAACGGAATCGCCGCGCACTGGCGGTACAAAGAGGCTCGTCCACAATCCATGGAAAAGGATGACAAGCGATTGGAATGGCTCCGCGAGATGGCCGAACTTTACCAAGATCGGAAAGATCCTCGGGAATTCCTAAAGAGCCTGAAAACCAACCTCATCCCCGAGGAGGTTTATGTTTTTACTCCCAAGGGGAAGATCATCACCCTCCCACTGGGGGCAACGGCTTTGGATTTCGCCTTCCGCATCCACTCCGAGATCGGCCGGTATGCCGCCAATGCCAAGATCGATGGCAAGTCGGTTCCACTTAAAACCATCCTGAAACCAGGGAACATCGTAGAGATCATGACGTCAGAGGAGAAAGCCCCCAGCCGAGACTGGCTGAATATCGCATTCACCAGCACCTCCCGGCATCATATCAGACGCTGGCTTAATCAACAGGAAAGGATAAAACACACGGCCTTGGGGAAAAAGCTATGGGAACAAGAGCTGGCTAAATACAAGCTCCCCTCTTCCAAGCTCAAATCCGGTTACCTGATCGAACAGCTGAAAGAAACTCTCCCTTTTCGCATAAAAGACATGTCGGATTTTTATGCCTTGGTCGGATTCGGAAAAGTGGTTTTGAGTAAGAAGCTCATGGAAGGGCTGCTGGCCGAAGATTCTTTGGTACAGAGGAAAAAGCCGCTGATACAGAAGGTCGTCACCAAGGTTACGAAAAAGCCCAAGTCCATCATCCTGCTCAAGGATCGAGAGGGGATGAGCGTCAATCTGGCTAAATGCTGTGCGCCGATTAAGGGAGAGCCGATCATCGGCTACATCACAGCCGGGAAGGGAATCACGGTTCACTCTCTCCGGTGTTCTCTTGTTGAAAAAGAAGTCCTCTCATCCGAACGGATGGTCGAGGTCTCCTGGGACGGGACAGCGAAAGGCACCTATGCCGGTACGCTGCTTATCAAGGGTAAAGACTCCCCGGGAGTTCTGGCTCAGCTTGCTACCGCAATCGCTAAGCATGGGGGAAACATCACCAAGGCCCGGGTCGATACCTCAGCAGAGGGGACGTCCCAAACCAAGATCACTCTGACCATAGAGGATATCAAACACCTCAACGATATCATAAAAAAGATATCGGAGATAAAAGAAATTTCGGCAGTGGATCGGGTTTAGAGGTTTAGATCGCTTTTTTGACTTTTCCCGTACGGACACAGCGTGTACAGACCCAGATTCGCTTAACCCCGGCTGAGGTCTCGGCCTTTACATGCTGCAGATTGGGGCTCCATTTTTTCTTGGAGGCTTTATGCGAATGGCTCACGCTATGACCGAACATCGGGCCTTTTCCACATATTTCGCATACTTTCGGCATTTTTTCTCTCGACTTATGAACTTCTCTTTTGAGAAACAAGTTTATACCATACTTTTAAATAAATTCCAAGCCACCTGATAAGCCGATGTCTTCACGGGTAAAGCTTAAACATTCTCCTGAGGATGGTATCGCCTTTATGTCTCTTGACGAATTTTAAAAAAAGGCATACCTTAAAAGGGTAGAAGGAAGAAGAGCAACATGCGCATAAGCAAGCCTAAAATTATAGGATTCAGCCTATGTCTGGCCCTGGTAATGACCGGCTGTGGCGGCTCGGTTTACCAGCGGAACCAGCTTCAATTCGGAGTGGTTGCCGCACAAAACGGCCTCTGGGACGAAGCCATTTTCCGTTGGGAAAAGGCGATCGCGGCTGATCCGGAGTCTGCCGCAGCCTATAACAACCTGGCCGTGGCCTATGAAAAAAAAGGTCGATTCGAAGACGCGGAAAAGGCTTACCAGCGAGCATTGGCCTTGGATCCTGAACACGAACACATCCGGGCCAACTTCAAGAGCTTCCAAGAAAACCTGGATCAAATAGAACAAGACCCAGAAGACCAAAGACAAGAAAAAAAAGAGAAGAAGGATGAAACGATTAAAAAATAGCGGGCTGCTGATCCTAATCCTTCTTTTGACCCAAGCCTGTGCCCCGGATGAATATTACCGAGTGAGGATTCGGATCCCCCGAAGGGCCGAAATCCAGCTGGCGGAATTTGAAGGTATTGTGATAACCGACTTTTTGACGAAGTCCGAGTTTGAAGATTTCGACCTCAGCAAGGAGCTCAAGGAGTATTTCGCCGGGGAGCTCGAGGTTGAGCTGAACGAAAGCGTGCAGCGAGAGAATATCGAAGTATCTGATGAGGAAAGCTTTGAAGATCAGGAATTCTGGAAAACACTCCCTATTGAAATGCAGAAATCCGTCATCTTCTCCGGCACCGCCGAATATTCCCAAGAAACACGAAAGGCTCTCATCTCAAAAGACAAAGATCAGTTTGAGGATCCCTTTCCCTCCCAAGAGCGCTTGGCTACCCGGAAATTCTACACCCTGCAGATGAACATCCGCATAATCAATTCGGAAACCGGAGAAGTGACCTATTCGCAGGATTTTAAAGAGAGCAAATCCTACACCAATCCCAACCAAACCGCTTATTTTGCGCTTTTTGACCTCGCTTATCTCGTGAAAGAAAAACTCTTCCGCGAGATCATGGGAGGAGAAAGGTTCCAGCAGAGATATCTCCTCCATTATTAAGAGGATCATGATGAAACGTCTATTTCATATATTCGCCGTGCTTTTTTGCATAGGTCTCTGGGTCGGCTCCAGCCTCGGCCAGATTTACGCGCCTTTCTATGGGAAGAACCGTGTGCTTTACACCCGATTCAAGTGGGAGCACTATGAGACCGACCACTACGATATCTATTATTACAACAAAGACATCAAAACGCTCCAGCGGGTCGCCAACCTTGCAGAAAGCGCCTATGCAGACATGAGCAAAATGATCCGCCACCAGCTTTCCGCAAAAATTCCGCTGTTGTATTACGTCACCTCCACTGATTTCCAGCAGTCCAATCTTTTCATGCCTCCCGAGGGTGCGCTGGGTGTGTCTGAGCCGCTGCTCTTCCGGGTGGCCATCCAAGGAGATATGTCCGAAGACGAATTATACGATCTCATGCTTCATGAATTGTCTCACATCTTTCAGTTCGATCTTCTCTGGGGAAGCCCGGGAGGAGTCATCTATGCTGTGAGCCAGCCGCCTCTCTGGGTATTCGAAGGCTTTTCCGAATACAGCACCAACAAATGGAGCTCCTGGTCCGAGCTCATCGTAAGGGACGCGGTCCTCAGCGACCGGATCCCGGAATTTGCCGGCGGAGGGCACATGTATTCGCAGTACCCCAATATCCGGCCCCCAGCCTACGACTTCGGGCATGCGGTCTATGACTATATCGAAACCGAATATGGGAAAAATGGTGTGGGCAATTTTTGGCAGACCATGAAGGGTCAGCCCATGATCGGACGGACGGACCCGCTCCAGCGGGCTTTCGAAATGAATCCCAAGCAGTTCTCCTTCGAATTCAAAAAATATCTGCGAGAAAAATATAAAGATTTCCTGCTCCGCGAAAATCCGGATAATTACGGCATCTCTCTCGGGCCGGAATATCCACTCAACAACTATTGGTTCGCCTTCACCCATGCTGTTTCTCCTTCGGGAGACCTGGTTGCCACCATCACCTATAACGTAAGTGACTTCGACCTGGACATCATCCTGTTCTCGGCGGAGCGCGGCCAGATCTTCAAGAACCTCACCAAGGGATACTCCCTGAAGTATGAATCCATTAAGTTCGAGATCGAGCCGTCCAACGGGAAGGCGCTATCCTGGTCCCACGATGGAGACAAGATCGCCTTCACCGCCAGGTCGGGAGAGAAACATGCCATCTTTATCATCGATTCCATGACGGGAAAGATCCTGCAAAAGATCAAGATCGCACAAGACCAACCCTATACTCCTTGTTTCATGGCGGGAGATGCAGAGATCCTGTTCACGGCCTTCGAGAATGGTATCCACGACATCTTCAAAGTGAATCTGGAGACTTTGGATGTGGTCAATCTGACCGAGGACAAGCTGTATGAAAAAGCGGTAAGCGCTTCGCCGGATGGGCAGCTCGTGGCTTACACGATCCGCCTGGACGATTACGATAAGATCTTTGTCTCCCCTACAGACAACCTCAAAAAAAAGACCCAGCTGACATT
This sequence comes from Acidobacteriota bacterium, assembly GCA_030609975.1. Lineage (GTDB taxonomy): Bacteria > Acidobacteriota > Aminicenantia > Aminicenantales > Aminicenantaceae > JAUWSR01. The sequence goes on from JAUWSR010000028.1 coordinate 7,298, forward strand.
CGGCGATGGCAATACCATCACGCCCCCGTTCTCCCCGGATTCCCAGGAGATCTACTTCACCGGAGATATGCGGGAGGCGTATAATATCTATTCCGTATCGCTGGATTCCGGTGAGATCAAGCGCTACACCGATGTCCGAACGGGCAATTTCTTGCCAACGCCGGATCCCAACGAACCGGGAAAGATCATCTTCGCCGCTTTTAACAAAGGGGCTTTTCAGGTCTTCAAAACCGAATTTGAGCCTGAATTGATAAAAGTCGCCACCCCGGATGATCTGGAGCCGGGGGAATCTTATGAGCGTTTTGAGCCTCACATTACCGTTGAAGTCGACCCGAGCAAGATCTCCGAGTACTCTGGTTTAGGCTCGCTGTACATCGTAGGCCGACCGCCTGTCCAGGGTATCATTTCTACTGACGGATCACTCTATGGTGGTGCTGCCCTCGGTTTTGCCGACCTCTTTCACGACCATATCTTCAGCGTATCTGCATATCAGGTCCGGAGTCTGCGGTCCTACTCCTTTTCTTACCTCAATCAAACGCGACGGCTGCATTGGATGGCAAACGTCTTTTCCTACTCTCTTTATTATTACCCGAACTACGCCTACTATGCCCCTGAGCTAATCTCCGTCTTGAGCTACCGAGACGCCATCGCCACCCGGGGGATAACCGGGGCACAGCTCACCGGGTACTATCCCTTCAACATGTACTATCGGCTGGAGACCTCCGTAGGATACACTTTCTACGAAGAAGATTTTTATGATCCCTATATGAACCAGATCCTGAACAATATCGGAAACACCTATAACTATTTCTGGAACGGAAGTACCTTCCAGGTCTCGGCCGCGCTGGTAGGCGAGACCACGCGTTTTAAAATGTACGGCCCGGCCAAAGGTATGACCTACCGGGCGTCAATAAACCAGGCGGTGCCCTTCTCCAACAGTTGGATATCAAGTACCACTCTTAGCCTTGATTTCCGGAATTACCTTTATGTGGGAGCGGATGCTCTGCTGGCATTTCGTTTTAATGGCTTTATGGGCCGCGGCAAGAACCCGTATGTTAACTACTGGGGTGGAAATAACACCGTGCGTTCCAGTTATTACTACAACATCATCGGAACCGAAGGATGGTTCGGGACCTTGGAGTTTCGCTTTCCTCTGATCAATGCGGCATCCACGCTGTTAGGATTGATCGGGCCTGTACGAGGAAAAGCTTTTTTCGATGTTACGCGCAGTAAATTAGGAGACGCCCCAGCCCTCCAGCCGGTCTATGAGCTCGACCAAGGGATGATCCGGTCCGGATTTGCCGAAGCCATTGGATCCTATGGATTCGGTTTTGAGCTGTTTTTCATGGGGCTTCCCCTGCATTTTGAATGGGTTTGGGGATTGCAGTGGAAGGATTTCAGCCGGCCTTTTGACTTCGACCGCAGGCTTATTTTCGACCTTCACCCTGGAGGCAAACTTATGTTTTGGATCGGATTCGATTTCTAAAACAATCAGAAAAAATAAATTCACTTTTTGTTTGAAATCCAAAAACAAGGGTGCTATTATACTGAAGCTTTTGCAATTCCGGATGAAAGACTAACGCTTGGTTTTCCACAGATTTATCCACAGTTGTGGAAAACTTATTGAGTACCATGCAAGTTTCAGAAAAAACAAACCCTTGGTTAAAAATTCGCGAAGAGATTCAAAAACAGATCGACTCCAACAGCTTTGAAACTTGGTTTGAACCGACTGTCTACATCGGACAGGAAAGCAACGCTCTTTACATCAAGGTCCCCAACTCCTACTTTAAAGACTGGCTCTCTTTCCATTACTCCAATCTCATCAACAGCTGTTCCAAACAGCTGTTCGGTAAGGTATTCGATATCAAATACATCTTCGAAGATACACCCTCCGCGTACATGCGTCGTTCGCCCGATGAAAGGAGATCCAGGCACGGAAACCTGCTCAACCCCAATCTCAATCCTAACTACACATTTGAAAATTTTGTGGTAGGGTCATGCAATCAGTTCGCCCATGCGGCTGCTTCTGCTGTAGTCAAGAATCCAGCAAAATCTTACAACCCCCTCTATCTCTATGGAGGAGCCGGCCTGGGCAAAACTCACCTGATGAACGCCATCGGGCACCATGTACTAACCAATAACAATCGGCTCAAGGTGCTATATATCACCACAGAAAAATTCATGAATGATCTTATCAATCACCTTCAATATGGCAAGGTCCTTGATTTCCGTCAAAAATACCGCAGTATCGACGTGCTTTTAATGGATGATATCCATTATCTCTCAGGAAAAGAAAGAACCAAGGAAGAATTTTTTCATACCTTCAATCACCTCTACGACAGTCAAAAACAGATCGTGATCAGCAGCGACTGTCCGCCCAAAGAAATCCCCAACCTCGAAGAGCGCTTCAGCTCCCGTTTCGAGTGGGGATTAATTGCGGACCTAAAGCCTCCCGATATCGAAACTCGAATCGCTATCCTTAAAAAGAAATCGGAAATGGAGGAAATTTACCTCTCCGAAGGCGTCGCTTTGTTTATTGCAGACAAGGCGCACGCTAACATCCGTGAATTGGAGGGATATATGAGGCGGGTTATCGCTTATGCCTCCCTCAAGGGACAGCCTATCGATTTGGATCTGGCCAAAGATGCGCTCAGGGGCCTTCTGGACTCCAGTGCGTCTCTCGTCACCGTAGAAAAGATCCAAAAAATCGTCTGTCGACAATACAAGATAAAAGTAGCCCAGCTGAAGGCTAAAAACAATTCGCCCAAGATCGCGTTCCCTCGTCAGATCGCCATGTATCTCTCAAAGGAACTCACCCAATCTTCCCTTCCTGAAATCGGAAAAAAATTCGGTGGAAAACATCACACCACTGTGATCCACAGTGTCCGGAAAGTGGAGAAACTAAGAGAAGATGACCCTGAATTCAACAGAGAATTGAACAAGATAATTAGCTATATCCAATAGGAAAATCAACAGGTTAATGCAGTTATACACATTTTATTTGCATTTCTTATTATTACTAGATAATCTTATATCAAATTAATATAAGATAGATAAGAAAAAGAAGAGGACGAGGAAAGGTGGAAAAATGAGATTTTCAACCGCAAAAGAAGACATACTTGGCGAGCTTCAGCTTCTGCAGGGAATTGTCGAAAAACGCAACACCATGCCCATTCTGGCCAATATTTTAATAAATGCTTCCGGTGACAAGCTGGAGTTGACTGGCACCGACCTGGAAGTAGGAATGAAGACTCATTTTCAGGCGAAAGTAGAAGAGGAAGGTGCGATCACCGTCTCTGGAAAAAAACTGTTTGAGATCGTAAGGTCCTTGGCAGGAGATAGCGAAGTCGTGTTCGAACTCAAGGACGAACACATGATGGAGATCACATCGGGCTTCAGCCAGTTCAAGATCCTGTGTTTGCCTAAAGAGGATTATCCTCAAGTTCCTGAGCCGAAGTTTGAAAAAAATATCATTTTGCCCTTGGGTGAGGTGCAGGAAATGATCGAAAGAGTCTACTGTGCTATCACTCAGGAACAGCGGTATTATCTCAATGGGGCGCTGATGATCCTTAAGGAAGGCAGCATCGAATTTGTGAGCACGGATGGCCACCGCTTGGCCTATGCGCAAATGCCTGTGGAAAAACTGCAGATGCCGGAGGAAGTTAGGGGAATCGTGTCCAAGAAAACCTTGAATGAGTTGAGAAAATTCGATGGTGCCACTCTCAATTTCGACCTCGATGAAAACAACCTCTTCTTTAAGGTGCAGAACCGGACGTTGATTTCACGGATCATTGAAGGAAAATTCCCCAATTACGAGGCTGTGATTCCTGATGATAACCCAAGCACCATGGTGCTTCCTCGGGAAAAAATTGTGGATGCTATTCGGAGAGTATCTCTTTTATCGACTGAAAGATCAAAAGGTGTTAAGTTCGACATCCAAAAAGACAAGATTTTGCTTTTCTCCTCCAATCCGGAGCTAGGAGAAGCCGGGGATGAGTTGGAGGTCGATTATGCCGGAGACGCGATGGAGATCGGATTTAACTCACTGTATATATTGGATTTTTTGACGACCGTAAAATCCGATGAGGTAAAATTCGAACTAAAGGATGAAAACAGCGCGATCCTGATGAAAACAGCGGCAGATGAAGAGATAGATTATAAATATGTCTTAATGCCTATGAAAATCTGACCTGGATTATTCATAAAAAATATCGATGTTTTCTTTAACTTTAGTGTTATCTGAACCTTATATAGAACTAGGGAAAGCATTCTGATTCCTCATTTTTCAATGTGATTTCCTTCAATAATCGATATTTTTTACCCTTCGGGCGAGCTGATCTCACTGCATCTATTTCGTTATGTCGGGTCTCGCAGTAGTAAAAACTACAACTTCGCCCTCCATGCCTCATACCTGCAGCAATCTCAACTCGTGAATAATCCAGGCTGATTTATCGTTATCTAATTCCAGATCTGGAATGTAAATGCTTTTCCCATTCGCTTAATTTTTCCCTCTGTGTTGACAATTACGGCTCCATACTCTGGATATTTTGCCAGAATGACTTCGGGCTCTTTTGAGACAAACAGGGCCGTGGAGAGAGCATCGCATAAACTGGTTTCCGGCCCCACCACGGTAACGCTTTGTTTTCCTCGGGCGGGATATCCGGTTATGGGATCAAAAACATGATGGTAGCGTTCGCCGGCGTGCATGAAATAGCGCTGATAGTCACCTGTGGTTGCCGCCCCTAGGTCCGAGAGGGCAAAGACCCCCAAATATCCCTCCTGCCGAGGATGTTTGATCCCGATCTGCCAGAATTTGTTCTCGGGATTCGTCCCCCAGCAGTAAAGATCGCCTCCTGCATTGATAAATCCTCGTTGAACGCCCAGTTCGATCAATGCTTGAGCTGCGAGGTCTATCCCGAAGCCCTTTGCGATTCCACCCCAATCCAGGGTTACTCCGGGAGGAAGGGACAATCCTTCCGGTTCAATTGTGATTTTTTTCATGCCGATATGGGTCAAGGCGCCTAGGATCGTTTCGGGGGAGGGCACAGCATAAGATTTAGATTGAAAGCCCCACAGATCGGAGAGAGGAGCCACGGTAACATCAAAGCTGCCTTGAGAATCAATATAGACAGCTAGCGCCTTTCTAAACAGGTCTAAAACCAGGGGTGAGTGGTAATCCTTGGCCTGCGGTGCAAAATGCTCATCGATTATGGAAAAAATCCGCCGGACTTCCTCCTGAGCATGGACAAAGTCGGAGGCGGTACAGAAGAGATTTGCCTCGCAGAGCGTGTCAAAATACATGAATGTGGTCTTATGCCAGCTCTGGTTTCCTTGACAGGCGAACAAACACATCACCCAGAAAAAGATTACGATTCTATACTTTTTCATCTCTCCCAGGATTCAATGTTTATCACAAGGAAAAGGTAGGGTCAATTATTAAGAGGGCCTAGTAAGCATCCTTAATTCCGTGATGATACCAGAATTTGGGGATGGCTTCGCTCCGGTCGGATTTTTAACGCCATTCCCTCTCTGTTTTTCTCGGCTCTGCGGAACTCCGCATGTTTACATATCCCCCGCTGCCTTAACCTCAGATACACATCAACCGCGTTAAAGATCATTTAAGGCTAAATCCTCCAATGTCGCTTATTTCATCCCCAAATTCTGGTAAGTATATTCATGCGTGCAGGCACGTGGATATAATAGAGCAGCTGAGATTGTTGACATGGTTGAGGTTTTTATATATTTTGATTTTTTTAGACTATGCGATACTGTAAGATAAATATCTTGATAATTCACTAAGGGTAAAAAAGGAGAATCCATCGCAATGGGAGTCAAGCTGCGCCTGGGCCTCATGATGTTTTTACAGTATGCAATCTGGGGTGCCTGGGCGCCTGTTCTCTCTGAGTATTTGGAGAATTCCTTGAATTTTTCCGGCACTCAGATCGGTGCCATCTATGCTCTTCTGCCTTTAGCAACCATCATCTCTCCTTTCATCGGAGGGCAGATCGCCGACCGCTATTTTGCCTCCGAGAAATTTATCGCCATCCTACAGATAACCGGGGGTCTGCTGTTGGTCTATATTTCCACCATCTCCGACTATCGCTCCATAATGTGGCTGATGCTCCTTTATTGTATTCTTTATGCTCCTACCCTGGCCTTGACCAATTCCGTAGCCTTCATTAACCTCAAGAAATCCGAAAAAGAATTTGGACAGATCCGGGTTTGGGGAACGATCGGTTGGATCGTCGCCGGTTTGCTTTTGACCGGATGGCGATTTTTGGCCGAATCGCATGAAGCCCTTCAGATATCGGGAGACACGCTGTTTTTAGCAGGGATCTTCTCTCTCATCATGGGATTTTTAGCCTTTTCTCTGCCGCACACCCCTCCTCAGAAGGAAGGAACCAAACCGTGGGCTTTCATGGAAGCCATCAAGATGATGAAAGATAAAAATGTAACCGTTTTTATCATCATTTCCTTCGTGGTGGCGACCGAGCTTATGTTTTATTATGTGCTTACAGCGCCGTTTTTAGGTTCAGAGAAGATCGGGCTTTCCAGTGCCAGCATACCCGGAGTCATGGTGATCGCCCAAGTGGCCGAGATCTTTGTGATGCTGCTCCTGCTGCCCTATCTCATTTCCCGGATCGGTATCCGCAAAATCCTGGTCATAGGGGTTCTGGCCTGGCCCGTCCGCTACATCATATTTGCTGTCGGTCAGCCGGCCTGGCTGGTGATCGCCTCTCTGGCTCTGCATGGATTCTGTTTTGTTTTCTTTTTTGTGGCGGCTTTTATCTACATGGACCTCGTCTCGCCCCGTGATATCCGACATTCAGCCCAAAGCCTGATCATGATCGTCACCTATGGCTTTGGGAATTTTACCGGCAGCCTGTTTGCCGGGAAAGTCATGGACCATTTTGCGAGCGACGGAGGGATTAACTGGACCGGTGTGTTCCTGGTTCCCTGTGCTTTAACCGTGCTGGCGGCCTTAGCCCTTTTGCTTTTCTTCAAGGATCCTCGTGCAGCCAAGCCCCAGGAATCAGCTGAAAATCAGCAATTTTAATCACTAGAAAGAGGAGAAAATGGATAAAAAGAGATTAGGTGTTGGATTTATCGGCGGCGGGTTTATTTCCCGTTTTCACATCCGTTCATGGGAAGGCGTGCGCGACGCCGATGTTCGGGGAGTCATGGACCGCCGGTTGGAAGTGGCGGAGGAAGCAGCGGCCTTGGCCCGGGAGCTGCGCGTAGGCGATGCGAAGCCCTTTTCCTCGATAACGGAAATGGTGGCTGCCCCTGAGATCGATGCTATCTGGATCTGCGCACCTAACAATGTTCGCATTGAGGTCATGGAGGAGATCGTTCAGGCAGTGGAAAACGGCCGGGGCGAATTGGTAGGGGTGACCTGCGAGAAACCCTTAGGCCGCAATGTGGCGGAAGCGCGGAAAATGCTGGAGCTGGTGCAGAAAGCCAACCTCCTGGACGGATATCTTGAGAACCAGGTGTTCGCTCCTGCGATCGTTCGGGGGAAAGAGATCCTTTGGACGCGGGGAGCCGCCACCGCGGGGAGACCGTATCTGTCACGTGCGGCTGAGGAGCACAGCGGGCCGCACATGCCCTGGTTCTGGGAAGGTGCGCTTCAGGGCGGGGGCGTGCTGAATGACATGATGTGCCACTCGGTGGAAGAGGCTCGTTTTATGCTCACACCACCTGGGGCGCCCCGGGATGTGATCACGCCGGTCAAGGTCTCGGCCTACACCACATGCCTGAAATGGCAGAAACCAAAATATGCCCAGATCCTGGCGGATAACAGCCAAGGACAGACGGATTACCTGGAACGTCCCGCCGAAGATTTTGCTCGCTCTCTGATCGAGTACCGGGATGAGGCCGGAGACAAACTGGTGGTGGAGACTACGACCTCTTGGTGCTACATCGGCGCCGGGCTGCGTTTGAGCATGGAACTTCTGGGCCCGGAATACTCGCTTTCTATAAACTCTTTGGATTCAAGTTTGAAGGTATTTTTTAGCCGCAGCGTGCAAGGCGAAGAAGCAGAAGATTTGGTGGAAAAACAGAATGCCGAGATCGGACTCATGCCTGTTGTGAGCAACGAGGAGACCGAATATGGTTATACTGCCGAGAACCGGCATATGATCCAATCGTTCCTCGATGGCAAGCGGCCAGAGGAAAACTTCAGCGACGGCCTCAATGTGACCGAACTCTTGATGGCCGCCTACATGAGTGCGGAACAGGAACGGACACTCGTTTTCCCCCCGCCGGATCTGGATACGTTCATTCCTGCCGTTGCAAAAGGCGAGTGGAATCCGCGCCGGAAATAAATCTGCATTAAAGGTAATCGAAAAGAGGAGAACTTATGAAAATAAATTGGAAAGTTAGCTTACTCGCAATAGCTCTGCTTCTGGCTTCCGGCTTCGGTCTGACAGCCGGCGAGAACATTGATCCCGTTGCCGTGCAGGAAGATGGGAACAGCCAGATAGGGCGGATCCCCTATTCTGAGGTGCGGATTCGGGAGTTCCCGATAACGATGCAGTGTTGGACCTTCCGGAAATTTACCTTTATGGAAACGCTGGAGAAGGTCCAAGCCTTGGGCATCAGTTACTTGGAAGCCTATCCCGGCCAGGCCTTCAGCAAAGACATGCCGGGAGTGAGATTTAATCACAATATGGATGAAGCGATGCGAAAGCTGGCGAAAAAGCATCTTGAAGACCGCGGCATCACGCTGATTTCCTACGGAGTTGTGGGATTCGACAATACGGAAGAGAGCATGCGTCCGGTCTTTGAATTCGCTAGAGACATGGGAATTCGCACCATCAACACCGAACCCAAGTACGATGATCTTTCTCTGATAGAAAGGATGGTCAAAAAGCACAACGTACGGATCGCGATCCATAACCATCCCCCTCCCACCAAATATGCCCGGCCCGAGACCGTTTTAAATTTGATAAAAGGACTCGATCCTCGGATCGGGGCCTGTGCCGACACCGGGCATTGGCTGCGTACCGGAGTCGATCCGCTGGAAGCCCTCCGGATGCTTGAGGGCCGGATTATGAATGTGCACCTCAAGGATCTGGACCGTTTCGGGACCAAAGACGCTCTGGATGTGCCTTTTGGACAAGGTAAAGCCAACATCCATGACATTCTGGCCGAGCTGACGCTCCAGAACTACTACGGCCCCCTGGCCATCGAGCATGAAAATCCGAATGATATAGATAATCCTTCTCCCCCTATCCGCAAGGGGGTTGACTATATCCACAGCATCACCCACTACCGGGGCTATGAGCAGCTGTTGAAAAATCGCGGTGGCCGCTTTAACAAGCACGGCTGGAACCATTATGGCCCAGGGTATTTCCTGCTGGATGAGAAAACCGGCGTCCTCAAATCCGTGGGCGGCATGGGCCTGTTTTGGTACAGCGCCAAGAAATACACAGATTTTGTCCTGGAACTGGAGTACAAATGCTCCCAAAAGAACACCAACTCCGGCATTTTCCTGCGGGTGCCGGACATGCCGGTCAACAATGATTATATCTATCACTGCTTCGAGATCCAGATAGACGACGCCAGCAAGGGCATCCACGCCACAGGCTCTGCTTATGACGCGGAAGCACCCACTCAAAGTGCGGCGAAACCTACGGGAGAATGGAACTTTTACAGGCTCACTTTTCAAGGAGGCCGCATTCAGATTGAGCTGAACGGGGTCAAGGTTCTGGATTGGAAAGCAGAACCGCGGGGAAAGGTTCGGGATTTTTCTCGGGAAGGTTATCTCGGGCTCCAGAACCACGACAGCCGCTCCCCTGTTTATTTCCGCAACATCTTCATCAAGGAGCTGTAACAAACATATTGGATGGTTATGCCAGCTGGGCGTGTAGAACGAAAGGATCCTCTCCCTCTTTCCCTTGGAGCCTTTGGCTGAGCGCATGGAAAAGGGCTTTCTGTAGACGATAAGTCTCCCGGTATTCAGGCCGGGGTTCTTTTCTAAAAGATTCTTTTAGGTGCACAAAGGGAGCGACCAGCTCTTCCAGGGCGATTTCCTCGCCTTCCTCTTTGAGCCAAACCCAGGCGGCATGCAGGGCGGCTCCCAGGGCGGCCCCTTCTCCCCTGACCGGGACGGTTTCGGCCTCACAAATATCTGCGATTGCCTGACACCACACTTCTGATTGGGAGAGGCCGCCTGTAAGCCGGATCTCTTTAGGCTTTACAGGCATCCTTTGAAAGCCCTCGAATAGATTCAGGATATGACCCTCGAGGACAGCTCGAGAAAGGATCTCCGGGGTAAAATCGTTCAGGTTAAATCCAAAATAGAAAGGTGCGGCTAAGGGGAGATCCGGCGTACGCTCACCGGAGAACCAAGGGATCAATAGCCGCCCAGAGTTCCCAGGGGTTGTTTGAGCGAGAAGGCGAGTAAACTCTGTATGTGCGATTCCAAAATATGCTAACAGCGTATCGTAGCCGTTGGCGAGATTGGATACGCACAACAGGGGCAGGTGGTTCCCGGTGCTGTCGCAAAAAGCTGCGATCTCACCCAGTGGATCGATGAAGGCGTCTTCCAGGAAGGTGTAGGCGGTGCCGCTGGAACCCAGGCTGATGGTTACGATTCCGGGCCGGACATTACCCGTGCCGACCGCTCCATACATGTTGTCCCCGCTGCCGGCATCGATCTTGCACAAGCGAGAAAAACCAAACTCTTCTACCAGAGCGGGCGAGACGGTACCGATGTTTTGATCAGAGGCTTTTACAGGGGGAAGTTTATCCATCAAGCCCGGGTCGATGATACGGAGGATCTTTTGTGACCACTTCCCGGTGGATGGATTCCAAAGGGCGGTGCCGGAAGAATCGCCGGGCTCCATAATTCGTACGCCTCCGGTAAGATACCAATTGATGTAGTTGTGCACCAGGAAGAATGTCTCTGTCCTTGCGAAAATTTCCGGTTCATGGCGCAGCATATGGTAGATCTTGGCGGCGGTGTAACCGGTGCGCTGGCTGTTTCCCACCTCTTGGATCATGGCTCCCAGTCCGCCCGCGCTCGCAGTGAGGAGGGCGCATTCCTCTTGAGTGGAAAAATCGTTCCAGAGCTTACTGCGGCTTCGAGCCAGATTTCCCTGGGAGTCCAGCGCCACTAAGCCGTGCTGCTGCCCGGAGACCGAGAGGCAGCGGATGTGTTCCAGTGCTACGCCGGCATCTTTCAGTTTTCCCAAGGCCAGCCGGACAGCTTCTATCCACATCCCCGGCTCGGATTCGGAAATACCTGGCCCCAATCCGGGGATCACCCCGTTTTGGGTGCCAAAGTGGGGAAGATCATGATCATAATTAATATTGATGGTTTGAACGACACGGGAGTCATGTAAATCGATGACCACCAGCTTACAACTCTGTGTGGAAACATCAATCCCTG
>JAUWSR010000290.1 GCA_030609975.1 Acidobacteriota bacterium
ATGCACAAGGCTCTCGAATATGTGGGCTCGGAGTTTGAGGGAGAAAAAGTCCTGGCCGTGGCGGGGTATTATTTAAATCCTGATGGTGATTTTTTCTTGAATCGGGAAATATCGCCCTGGATGACGTACTGGAATAAGATCGATAGTATGAACCGGGCCTTCGCTCAGATCATTGCATCCGAACCTCGTTTGAAAGCAACGCCTTTTGCTTTTGGTGGAAACCTGGTTCTCCACCGCGATCTGTTTAAACGTGTTCCCTTCGATCCTACCATTCCCAGGGGAGAAGATATCGATTTTCTGATCAATGCGCGCATGTTCGGTTACACGCCTTATCTGGATAATCAGCTTTCCATCAAGCATCTGGCTCCTGCTAAAAGCTATCCCTTGTGGCGGCGCACGCGTGAGGATATACTCCGATTTGTGTTCGAGAAGAAGAAGCTGGATACACAAACTTCACTTCCCGGCATGACCCGGATTTTGCCTGAGGATCTCGATCCCTACCCCGGAGAGTTTTTAAAACCCGATCTTGAGGAAAAGATCTTTCGTTCCAATCAAATGATCGCAATGGATTATCAGCTTCAGGGGGACCGGGAAGGAGTGACAGAAAGCATGCGCAACATATCCCTGGCTCACACTCACTTAAGATCCCAAGATGATCCTTTCCAGGACTTAGTCAGGCTTCAGAAAAAATGGGAAAGGCTCATGAGCCATTTTGCCGATGAGGCGATGGCGGCAGAAGTAAACGAGAAACTGCACCCTTAAATAAACAATATCCGTTTAAATCCTTAGCGCTTTTTCTCCACCTCGCGATTGAGTTCGAGGATATCTACATCCTGGGAATAGTCGCCGATCAGATGTTTACAGAAATAATCCGCTCTTAACCAGAAAAAGTATTCGTTCATGTTACCAAAGCCATGGCGCTGTCCGGGCATGAGAAAAAAGTCGAAGCGTTTGTTGGCCTTGATCAGCGCATTGGCCATACGGATGGTATTGGCCGGATGCACGTTGTTGTCGATATCCCCGGTCACCAGCAGCAGGCGGCCTTTGAGATTTTTAGCGACTTCCGAATTCTTGTCGATATCATACTCAAATGTGACATTACCCTCTTTATCTTCCACCTCTTTGACACCGTGATGTTTTTCGCTCCACCAGCGGTTGTAGATATTGTTCTCATGATTACCTGACGAGGACACGGCCACCTTGAAGAAATCAGGGTAGACCAAAAGCGCAGCGGTCGACATAAAGCCTCCGCCAGAATGCCCAAAGATCCCCACTTTGTTGACATCGATGTAAGAGTGAAGAGCTGCCAGCTGTTCGATAGCCGCTTTCTTATCCGCCAATCCGTAGTCGCGGAGGTTGCCGTAGCCGAAGTTATGGTACCATTTGGACCGGCTGGGATGTCCGCCCCGGTTGCCCACCTCGATCACAATAAATCCGAACTGAGCCAGCCTCCAGGTCCGGTCCCCGCGGCTGGAAAACGACTTGGTAACGGCTTCGGTCTGCGGTCCTGGATAGACATAGGCGATGATGGGGTACTTTTTGTTCTCATCGAAATTGAACGGCTTGTGGATAACTCCATAGATGTCGGTCACACCGTCGTCGGCCTTGACCTTGAAGGTCTCCGGGAATTGGAAGCCTGTAGCCAGGAGCTGCGAGAGATCGGTGGTTTCCAACTCAACGAGTGTGTTTCCCCCGTTGTCGCGCACGAGCGCTTGAGGAGTTGTGTCCACGCGAGAGAAGTTGTCCACCACAAAGCGGCTGGAATCGCTCAGGGAGAGGCTGTGATTAAAATTATCCGGGTTGAGAAGCTTGAGCCCGGTACCGTCCAGGTTGATGCGGTAGAGATGGAGGTAATAGGGATCTTCGCCCTTCTCACGGCCGTTGGCCGTAAAATACATCACCCGGTTCTGCTCATCGATACCCAGGATATTTTCACAGTGAAAGGGGCCGGAAGTGAGCTGTTTCTTTAAGCCTCCGTTGCCGTCGTAGAGATAGAAGTGGGCCCAGCCGTCGCGTTCCGACCACTGGACGAGCTCTTTGCCGTTGCCGATGAAACCCAGGCTCCGGAGTTCAACATAGGTATTGAGACGCTCTTCGATCAAGACCTTGACCTCTCCCGTGGAGGTGTCTGCGTAGCAGACATCGATTCGTTTGAGATCCCGGCTGGTCCGAGAGAAGTACAGCTTGTCCGAAGTTTCGGATAACCAGAGCGAGGGACGGTAGTCATCGTCCCGAGAGCTGGCCGGATAACGAGCCGTCATCAGGCCGACGGTTTGATCCTGGAAGCGCTCGACCTTCATGGGTGTCTGAGCTTTTGTCTCCATATCGAAGATGTAGACTTCGGTGGTTGATGATTCTTCTTCACCCGGCATGTGATACTTATAGGTCTCGAGCGTAGGTCGAGGTTGGGCCACAGCGTTGATGACCCAAAGATCCTTGACCTCACGGGAATCGCTCCGGGTTACAGCGAATTTTTTTGAATCATGGGACCAAATGACACGTGCGCTTTTGCGTTTGTTTTTGTTCTTTTCCTTGTCGACGTTGGTCTCGCCGCGCCCACCAGAGTGATAGCTGTAATTCTCCTCACCGTCGGTTGTCAGTTGGTGATCCTGAATGGTTTCATCTTTGGGATCTGCCAGCCACTTTTCATAGTTCGCTTTATCCATGTAGAAAAGATTGAATTGCCGGCCGAAAATGACGGTCTGGCCGTCGGGCGAAATACTGGCCCAACGAGGGCGTTCCGGATCTTTTTCATAATCTTCCAGGAGCGTCAGTTTGCCAGTGGCCAGCTCATATTCGAAATGATGGAATTTACGGGATTCTTCCTTGGCTTTTTCAATTTCGCTCTTCTTTTCTTCCTCGTCTTTTTCCTTCTCTTCTCGTTTCTGTTTTTCTTTATCCCCTTCGGTCCGGTCCTTTTCTCGTTTTTTCTCTGGGTTTTCTGCGTCTATTATGTCTTGGTTTTTCTTGACTTTGAAATAGATGAAGCGGTCGTTCTTGATGAATTTGATGGTGTCGATGGGCAGATGTTTGGAGTCGTAGGGGTCCATGGTGAACTTGGTCAATTGGGCGGCAATTCTGATATTATCAAAAACAGCTGTTTTGGTCTTTTTGGCTGGATCGACCAGGGTGAAGGTTTTTCCCCCACTGGTTTCGTAGATATACCAAAACCGGTCGCTGTGTTTGAGCCAGTGCGCGTCCACACGGGTGCTGAACACAAGCTTTTTCATCTTGTTGGGCGTGTAGCGTGCCGGGCGTTCGTAATCGGCTTTCTTGAGCGCAGTGCTTTCCGCCAGGAGATTACCTAGGCTTAACAAGACGATAAAAATCAAGATTGTAACCAAACGAATTCTTTTCATAGCTTCCTCCATTTAAGCGTAATCGATAAGAAAAAAAAAGATGTGTTCGATATCATATATATTTCATTTAAAAAAAAAGATTATACTCTGGACGCTGCTTCAAAACAAACTATTTTTACAGCAGACAAAAAGGAAGAGGGGTCAGATTTTTGCTGCAGAGTAAACAGAGAAAAGGTGACATCGCCGGTGCTTGAGGATGCAGCCGGCGGCGGGACAAAAAAAGGGCCTGATGCGGACATCAGGCCCTAATGAAGTTGTCTTACTTCAACACTACTGCACAGGAGCCCTTGATGTTGGGATCTTCAATATCACGGACGCCTACGCCCATGACATCGCCTTTTTTGAATCCCGGATTTTTGACATAGAGTTTGGTCTGGATGATCATGGAGGAGGTGACGGTGGCTCTGTCAGTGGATTTCTGGGGATCGCTTCTAAGCGGGAAAAAATCGAACGTCTCGTTGAAACTGTAGCCATAAAACTGGGACATGATCAGAGAATCTTTCCCCATGCGCTCGTAGATGCGCATATCCCGGTTTTCCTGCCGGAATTCCTTCCGGAAATCTTTGAGCGTGGGCATCTTGTGAACTTCTTCCTTGAAGACGACAACCACTGTATCTCGGTTGACGTTGGCGGTGACTCCTTTGTCTGCCAGCATGTAGACCATAAGCATGATGTAGTCGCTGTCGATAAAACGAACGGCGATGCTGGCATCCACGATGATGTTGATCTGACCTTCATCGTTAAAAAAAGCACCCTGCCCGATATCTTGTGTTTGGGCAGATAGAGAAATTGAGAGACTCAATATGAATAATGTTACCCATAATTTCTTCATGGGTCCTCCTAAAATTTTATTACTCCAGTATCCACACTTATTATACTAAATCCGAGCATTTCAGTAAAGTATGCGTGCGGAAAAAGATACCTTTAATACTTTAGCTATAAGTAAAATCGATTTTGGGATCAGCGAGGTTGTTAATCAGTGCTACATATCACAGAGTCGGAATTGTCTTCGGCAGAACGAGCGTCTTATCGGTCTGAGATGGTTGTCATGAACAGCACGATGAGGTCCTCTTCTGCCTCCGTGAGTCCCAGGTCTCCGAGTTCATCGGTATTGACATTGGCTGCGATCTCCGGTTCCGGCCAGGCAGCGCCTTCGACGTCCCGGGTG
>JAUWSR010000165.1 GCA_030609975.1 Acidobacteriota bacterium
ACATCATTTTGAACAGCATATTCGTTGCTGAAGGGAACGATACCTCCCAATAATTTCACTCCAGGTTCAAGGGGAAAGCAAAATGCCTGTTTAAGTGTTTCTCCATTCAAATCCAAGACAATCATTTCATACGAACCATCTTTTTGAGCATATGTGCTGAAATACATTTTTTGCCCCTGAATCTTCATACTGAAAAAGGCAGGATATTCATCTCGAATCCGATAATTGAACCTCTGCTTCAGCTGCTCCCAGTTCTCTGAGGAACGTGTCTCCCGCCAAAATTCGTCTTTAACTTTTTCTGGAACTTTAACGTGTGTAAACTTCCTTTCGATATCAAAAAGATGTTCGCCGCTTTCATTGAAGACAGAAACAAAAAAACCCTTGCGGGAATCGGCAATATAGATCCTATCGCCTTGGACTGCAGTTTCCAGGCAGTCGGGAATGACCTCAAAATCCACCTTGACGACTTTTGTGCCGGGACGCGGTGGAGGAAGAAGCTGAGGTGAGGGACCTTGGTAGATTTCATTTATTAATGAGAGCTTTGAATCGTAGATATTCACGCTGTGGATAAAATTAGGAGTGCCCTCAAGATTTTTCAGAGGAAGCCCGACATAGTTTGAGCCTACACGCAGCAGAGGATAGTAAATATAGAAGTAGACAAAAGGAATCTTGGTTTGTTTCTGGAATTCTCCATTTTTTGTGAAAGTCATGATCTTTCCCATGGTGTTTACAAAAAATTGGTCATCATGTACAGCTAGATGCGGTCGCGAATTGAACTCGCCCGGCCCCTCGCCGGCGCGGCCGAATTTCCCTTCATACCGAAAGGGCTTTAGGCCATAAATATGGATGGTGTCGCTGTCGCAGATAAAGAGTCGCGAAGAATCAATGGCGATTGACGCCGGCTTAGCCAGTTCTTGCAGATCCGCTACCTTTTCCGCAACAACAGTGACAGAACAGAGCAAAACAAAGATCATTCCGAGAATTTTCACACGAAGCCTCCCCATCAAATATTTTGTTCCTCACTGTTATATACGCCTGAAGGCCTGCACGTGCTTATATGATAGGTTTTTGGCTAAAATTGAGGCGGCCAACCCGCACACATCTATTTTATTATTTTCTCTCAGCGTCTGCGCGGGATTCCAGGTCATCCATGACTACCCTAAGTTTGCCCTCGCAGCTTTTTTCTTCGTTTATTAATTGGTTAATCACTTTGCGAAATTCATCAGACGAGGTCTTTTGTAAGGCATCTTCAAAAAAACGGACACAACCCCTTTTGCGTCCTATGGATAAGGATACGATTTCGATCATATCTTCCAATTCTTTCAATTTTTTTGACATGAATCCCCCGATCCAAACCCCTTATGAATGAACAAGCTTCCCTCCAGTGTGGCCCAACACCATAATGATAGGCATCAGACTCACTTCCAACATTAGAAAGACATAGCTCAGAAAAGATTTGTCAATCAGAATGCTAGGATCGACGGTCCGCCAAACCGAGCACACTCCTATGATGACTATAAATATAATGGTAAATCTAATCTTGGTCACGAACACCTGTGTCAATCTCTTCTCAAATCTGATCCGCCAGCTGAAATAGCCTGAGGCCGCAGTAAAAGGGCTCGATAAGAAACCAAGCACAAGCAGATAATATGAGACCGTCTCAAACGACACTTTCTGCGTGATCAAAAACATCAAGGATAGCAAGGGGACGACAAAGCCATAAGCGACCGAAAAGTGAGCTGTGATGGGATGGGGATGGATACGTATGATCTTTTCAACTAAAGGAAGCCCGGCAGGCCTAGCATCTGTAAGCTCCCCGACCAGGCTCAGCTTTTCAATAACGTCTTCACCATGAGGGGCATTGGCCAGGCTCTGAGTCAAGTCCTCTCCCGCACTATGTATCCCGAAATGGCCGCCTTCTTTCCAACGCCTATTTTCGGACACATCATACACTCTCTTCTTGTAGGCAATATAGGCAGGACGCCCCTCTTTTCCGTCATATTGTTTCAGCTCAGAGAGTGTAAACTCTTTCATTATCTCAACTTTTTCCTACTTATTATATCGTGTTTCTACATAACGTCAAGTGTCCGCATCGTGATCCGAGCGGCTAGTCATTTTGGGACCAAGGGCACAGGAATAGACATCGATCCGGAGCGAATTCTGGATGCAGAGTCGCAGGCTATATCAAAATAATAGCCCAGGCTTATCATATTAATTTATCTTGGGCCGCACCCAAACAGAAATAGCTCTTAAACACTCCCGGATCGGTTTCATGGGCCCAGGCTTGGAGGCCTTGCTTTTGGGCGGCTTCTATCAGGGGAGCAGGCAAAAATGGAGTGATCAGTTCATAGATCTCGCCGGGATTAAGAGTTTTGGCTTCCTGGAGGACACGTTGCACAGGGTGCTCACCGGCCTCAAGCAGGGGGCGGGCATCCAATGTTTTTGCGATCTGTGATGCCTTAAACCAAGCCGGTGCTTCAGCCGCGGTGACATCTGCATCCATTTTTGCTGCGAATTCTTCCTGAACGCCTGCCTCTGTTCTCAGCGTGTTGATCATCTCTGTCAGAGATACTTTCCCGATGGCAGCCGCCTGGGAAAGGGAGGCCACCCTACCCACCGTCTTTCTTAGAACGGGATTGCGCAGCTGTTTGAACTGGGGCGCTAGCTCCAGTAAGGTTTTTTCCAGCTGAGGAAATTTTTCCAACAGGGCTCCGATCTTTGTCTCAGGACCAATCTGAAATTCTACAGCCGGCTTATCCATCTTCCCTGTCCTTTTGGGCGTACTGAAGAAGCCGCTGTTCTCCTTCCAGCTTCCTTTTTTCGGTCAGATCCTGACTGACTTCCAAGGTCCCGAGATAATCGCCCTCATCGCCCCTCATGGCAAAATATTCGATATGGATAAATCTATCGTTGAGGCAGATCCAAAAGGCGGCATTATCCTCCCGCCCGGCTTTAAAATCATCCAGGATCTTTTCCACAATATTCACACTCGAGGGCGGATGGCACTGCTGGATTTTTCGGCCCAGGATAGCGCGACTGCGCGCGAAGATCCGTTCTCTCCCTTGCGTGAAATATCTCACTCTGTCTTCCTTATCTACAAAGGTCATGTCAAAGGGTATCGTATTCAGAATAGAGGTCAGTTCCTGTACATCGAAACTGCCGCTGGGCAGCTGGATCTTGCCGGTTTCATCAGCCGCAGCCTCTTCGACCTCAACTCCCTCCGGCTTCCAGGTATCCTTGGGATCGTATAAACAGTAGCCGTATTCGATACTCTGTCTTTCGATCTCAAACCATTCCTTATCCTCCAAAGTGTCCAAACACATGGGGAGGAGGATCTCTTCCTCCTTGCTGATCATGTCGTCTATTGCCTGGGAAGCTGGTTTCAAAACAAGATCGATCACGGTCTTCGCTTCTTCCGGCGTAATCTCTGCAGCCGCCCCAAAAGCTTCCATGGCAGCTTTCAAAAACTCACGGGTTTCATCATGTTTGCCCCACATCACCGTGGGAGGACCGGTCACTCCGTGTTTTTCCAGGAAGGGAAAAAGCAGATACTCTTTGCGAAGGTAGTGCTTTTCCACATCCATTAAATTGTTGAAGTACCGGTGAATATCGTTTAAAAGCGGCTGCAGTTTTGTTTGATCCTCAGTTTTCTTTATCTCATCATATAAAAGGTTCAAGGCTTGGATTTCCTTACGCAAAGCCCGGTTTTCTTCCTTAAAAGTATGAACAGGATGACCTGGGGGGGCCGTTTTAGCCTCGCTGTGATCCAGGATCCCATCCAGGGCCGCGGTATGGATATCGCACAGCTTAAGGATTTCTTCCTGGGGCAGGCCTTCAGCTATCAGCTCCTGTTCCACTTCCACGACATCGTTGTAGGGCACTGATCCCATCAACCTGGTCAACTGCGTACGGACGGCATCCGGTGCCGTGCCTTCATGCAATTGAAGTATCATATGTTTGAGCAGCTTTTTTCGTTTCTGGGCATTGTTGATCAATTCACTCATTGTTTTCTCCTAAATATTCCTTATCTAATGGTATCAGAGTAATATTGACATCGTTTACAAAGTATAACATTGACCAAAGTCACATTTCTTGAAAAATCCAAATAAATTATTGTTTAGAGAGCACAATCTGCTTAGTGCAGCCATTTCTGCCTAAAAACTGAGCATCTAAGAAGATCTTTCTAACTAGCGCTCTACACAACTCATTCTAATAGCATGAGTTACACAGGGCTATCATGGGCCGCCCCCAAACGAAAAACAGACATGGTTTGACATTTGTGGGGATTCGTTGTAAATAAGCTTAGTAATTCGGGATATTTCATAGGATTTAGGTCGGGTAGATAAAATGAAAAAATTTGGATTAGCTACGGGCTTTATCGCGGTTTTCCTTGTCAGCTTTCTGTTCAGCCCTCGCATGCTGGCACAACAGGATATCCAAGTGCCGCCGCCTCCCCTCAGCGAGGACTTTTTTCCCTGTATGGAATGCCACGCAGATATGGACCCCAATCCGGAACGGCGCGTACTGGAAGAATTTCACGACGATATCGAACTCGCACATGATGAGGAGAACCGATGGTGTATGGACTGCCATGATGCCGAAAATCGCAACATGCTGCATTCAGCCAGCGGAGAATTGATCAAATTCGAAGAATCTTACAAATTGTGCGGGCAGTGCCATGGCCCCAAGCTCAGAGATTGGAAAGCGGGCATCCATGGACGCAGGACCGGCATGTGGAACGGACAAAAGGAATACCTTCTGTGTGCTCACTGCCACAATCCTCATTCCCCTCGATATGAGAGCATGAAACCGGAACCCGCCCCTCTAAAGCCGGGGAAGATCAAATGAGCGTAAAAAAAACCGTCCTCTCACCTAATAAATTAAACCGGAGAAACTTTCTTAAAGCTGCAGCCGTGACCTCTTCCACAGCTGCACTTGCTGCCTGCGGTTCCAAAGAAGCGCGCGAGGAGTTTTTGCAGAGGGATTTCCGGTCCCTGTCTCAGGATCAGATCGCCAAAGTCCTGCAGCGGCTGGAAACTCAGTATGAACGGGAATACGGGGTAAAGTTTACAGTTTCTGCTAAAGAACCTATCCCGGAAACATTTTTCGGCTATGCCTTAGACATTTCCCGCTGTATCGGCTGCCGCAAATGTGTCTATGCCTGCGTGGAAGAAAACAACCAAACCCTGGAGCCACAGATGCACTGGATCCAGGTCTTGGAGATGGAGAAAGAGAAGGGCGTCGATTTTTTGCACTCCAACCTGTATTACGATCACGAAGAGGTACCCCATGAAGGACACTTTTACTTACCGGTTCAGTGTCAGCAGTGCAAAAACCCTCCTTGTGTAAAAGCCTGCCCGGTCGGTGCCACCTGGGCCACCGAAGATGGGATCGTGGTGGTGGATTACAATTGGTGCATCGGCTGCCGCAGCTGCATGGCGGCCTGTCCCTATGGCGCCCGGCATTACAATTGGGGAAAAATACAGCTTGAGGCAGAGAACATAAATCCCGATACGCACTATCTCGGCAACCGCCCTCGATATAAAGGAGCCGTGGAAAAATGCACCTTCTGTATCCAGCGGGTTCGAGAGGGCCGTTATCCTAAATGTGTCGAGGTCTGTCCTGTAGGAGCCCGAAAATTCGGGAATCTGTTGGACAAAGACAGCGAGATCCGCTACATCCTGGAAAACAAGCGGGTATTGATCCTCAAAGAAGAGCTCAACACGCAGCCCAAGTTCTATTACTTTTACGGAACCTAAGATCATGAATGAGGTGCTAGATTGAAATTTATTCGATTCCTAAAAGAAAGTTTCCAGATCGTTATCCGGGGGAGCAAGCGCTACTATCTCTGGTTGGCGTTTCTGTTCATACTGATTTTATGGGGAGGCTCCGGTTACATCCTGCAGTTGAAACAGGGACTGCTGGTCACCAACATGAGGGATTCCGTTTCATGGGGGTTCTATATCGGGAATTTCACCTTCCTGGTCGGCGTGGCGGCAGCCGCCATCATGCTGGTCATCCCGGCCTATATCTACAACTGGAAGCCCCTCAAAGAGGTGGTCATCTTTGGAGAACTGCTGGCCATCAGCGCTGTGATCATGTGTATCCTGTTTGTCATCGTGGATGTGGGCAATCCTCTGCGTTTGTGGCACATGGTCCCTCTTATTGGGAAATTGAACATACCGGCATCGCTTCTGGGTTGGGATTCCCTGGTCCTCTCGCTATATTTCCTTCTAAATGTGGTCGTGGTCAGTTATCTCCTCAACACACTTTTCTATAAACGAGAGATCAACAACAGTAAACTGACGCCCTTGATCCTTCTCTCCATACCGATCGCCATAGGCATCCACACGGTCACAGCCTTTCTCTACAACGGGTTTGCCGGACGTCCCTACTGGAACAGCGCGCTGTTGGCCCCGAAATTCCTTGCCTCTGCCTTTTGCTCCGGACCTGCGGTCCTCATCATCCTCTTCCAGATCTTGAAAAAGACCACAACCTTCGAGATCAAGCAGGAGGCTATCTGGAAGATCGCAGAGCTTATGGCTTATGCCATGTTCATCAACCTCTTCTTTTTCGGAGCCGAAGTATTCAAAGAGGTGTACTCCAATACGGAACATCTGGTCCACCTGAAATATCTATTCATAGGCGTAGGCGAAAATCGAGACATTGTGATGTACGGTTGGCTGTCACTCATCATCAGTGTGATCGCCTTTCTGCTCTTTTTGATCCCGGCCACACGCAAAAATGTGGTGACATTGAACATCGGTGCCATTCTGATCTGGATGGGTGTTTACATCGAAAAGGGTATCGCCCTGCTTACCCCGGGCTTCACGCCGGATACACTGGGCCAGATATACATCTACCGGCCGTCTGCCATCGAGGTCAAGGTCTCTGTGGCTATCTTTGCCATCGGTTTCCTGATCTTCACGATGATGACTAAGATCGCCATCGCCATTATCTTCGAAGATTTTAATATCGATTCGCTGAGGCGGAAAAAAGCATTGCCTGCTGAGAGTTAATCTGTGTAGAGTTTTTCCCCGATCTCAGTCGTGTCGGATTTTTTGCCGCTCATGTATTCGATATCGATCCTGCCGATCTGAACGCCCTGGATGGATTTCTCGGACAATTGAGCCTCTATCACTTTTTGAGGATCGTCTTCGAGCCCTTTTATCATGACTTCCAAGGCATATTTCTTTTCATCAAAATCATCTAGAAACACAACTCGGCCTCGAAATTGAGTCGTGGCATACAAATGGTCGCAGGATCCCTGAACATATCCGTTGTCTAAAAGAGCCTGCCCCCACACCAAACCGTTCCCCCTCAATATATCGATCTTCTTTCCATCCTGCGCGCAGTGGAAGTAGAGACAATTTCGTTCCCTGTCATATCCATGACTCAAGGTCACAAGGTAGGGTTCGTTGTCTTGGCACATGGCCACGGTGATGTATTTGCAGCTTTCAAGAATGTGGACCAATTCATCCGTGTTATCGATCGATTTCTCTTTCCGCCTCAAACTTCTCATTTGCTCATAACT
Source organism: Acidobacteriota bacterium (assembly GCA_030609975.1). Taxonomy (GTDB): domain Bacteria; phylum Acidobacteriota; class Aminicenantia; order Aminicenantales; family Aminicenantaceae; genus JAUWSR01. The sequence continues at coordinate 7,535 of JAUWSR010000165.1, forward strand.
CCAGATTCGGCATGATATTCCTTATTGTATCTTATCTGGAGATTAATCTTAATGGATTCAAATAAAATGTCAGCATTCCCAGATCCGTGACCCAGAATCATGAAAATGAATTAAGGCAAGTACCTGCCCGTCTGAGCCACATGATGGAAGCCACTCCGTTTAGGCTGGGGGTGCGGTGGCGGCTTGAAAAGTATGGGACCGCTTCGACCGGCTTCGATTCCTGCTTCTTGGCTGTTGTTTCGAGTTGAAGCTGCGCCCGCCATTTTTTGATCCGGAATTTCGCTTTCTGTTTCCAGCGCCATCTCTCCTGCCCTCACTTTGATCCAGCGCATACATCTCGATGTCCGCTTCCTTTTCCGGGATCTTCATCCCGATAAAAGCCTCGATTTCCATTTGGTGACCAAAGGTTCCTTCACTGGCAAAGGTGATGGCCTTGCCGGTAGCGCCGGCACGGGCTGTGCGGCCGATCCGGTGCACATAGTTTTCACAGTCCTGGGGAATGTCGTAGTTGATGACCAAGTCCAGGTCGTCGATCTGAAGCCCGCGAGCAGCAACATCCGTCGCCACCAGAATTTCAAATCTTTGCGCCCTAAAATCCTCGATGATCTGCAATCTTCGGCCTTGAGGAAGATAGCCCGTCAAATGCTGACTCTTATAACCGTTGTG
>JAUWSR010000164.1 GCA_030609975.1 Acidobacteriota bacterium
GGATGCCCGGCTCAAAGGTGTCAACAACGGACGTAAATATTTCTTTCTTTTCGAGGACGAGACCGGGCTGCTCGAAGGGGTGGGAGAGACTCGGTGCCTGACGTTCGGTATTCCCCCGGCTTGCCATTTGCGGGGGGAGGTTCGGAGGGATGGGAATAAGCGACCTAAAATCTTTAACTGCTCTTTTCTGAATAATTCATAGAAAATGGCGATATATTTTTTCCTGATGGTTAAAGCACTTTTTCCTGATCTCCATTTGAACATAAATAATTCCTGTTCTCCATAGGTTTGAATTGTATTCTAATCGCCATTTTCTACCCTTCGGGCGAGCTGATATCAGTCATCTGCTGTGTTGTAGTCCCTTCGCGGTATTATTAATACAGCTTCAGGGACTACGCCTTGCATATGACTAATCTCAACTCGTGAATTGTCTAGTGTAGTCCTGTGAAAACAGGCTAAAACATTATCCAGAAACGAATCATTGAAATCTTATCATGGGTGAATTACCCAAGGACAAAAGATAGAGAAAAATATGAGAATTTAAAATTGGATAAGATAAAATTTATGGGGAAATTGAGGTTTTTTGCAAAAAAACATAGAATAAAGAAAAAACTGAGAAAAGGAGAGATGGATATGGCGATTCAAGTGGGAAATTCGGCTCCTGATTTTACTCTTAAAGACAACCGCGGCAATGATGCTAAGCTGTCTGATTACAAAGGAAAGAAGGTATTGCTTTCCTTTCATCCGTTGGCCTGGACAGGAGTTTGTGCAGACCAGATGAAGGCTTTGGAGGAGAAGAAGGACATCTTTGCCGGTCTGAATACAGTCGCGCTCGGCATAAGTGTCGATAGTGTCCCCTCCAAGAATGCCTGGGCCAAAGAATTGGGAATTGAGGAGACAAAACTGCTTTCGGATTTTTGGCCTCATGGCGAAGTTGCCCAAAAGTATGATGTTTTTCTGACAGAGAAGGGTTTTTCCCAGCGGATAAATATCATTTTGGATGAGGATGGAAAAGTCATTTGGGTGAAGAATTACGATATCCCGGTTCTCCCGGACATTGAAGAGGTTATCGCTTCTCTCCAGCTTAAATAAAAATCTCTTTTGGGATATCTCGGGTATTATATTGGGAGGCCATACTGCGGCAGTAAGCTCCAGCGTTGAGGAAAGCCAAGATATCACCGCGCTGGGGAACGGGAAGCAGGATCTTTTTCCCGAATATATCACCAGTCTCACAGAGATTGCCGGCTATCGTGATTTCTTGGATATCTTCTGATTTTACTCTGCTGGAGTGGACGATCTGGTGATAGGCATTGGCATAAACAGCCGGGCGGGGAGCGGAGTTGAAGGTGCCGGCATTTACGCAAGCGAAAAGGTTCCCATAGTTTTTTTTCAGATATTCCACCCTGAATAAAAGAACGCCGGCATCGCCTACCAGATATTTGCCTGGTTCCAGAAAAAGGGACTTAAGCTTTAACTTGGACTGTGTGATTTTTTCATTTATATACCGGATGTATTCTTGCACGGGAAATACTTCCTGTTCCTTTGAGTACTTAGGACCGAATCCTCCTCCAAAGTCTAAAAATTCCAGGCGAAGGCCATGGTCCTGCACTTCCCGTGCTGCCTCCACCATCTTATCCACCGCCAAGGCGACTGCGCTGTAATCACCCCCCGTCCAGCCTGATCCCAAATGCATGTGTAGTCCCACCGGATTGAAACCCATTTCTGAAGCTTTCGCCAGCACTGCGAGCGTGCGGTCCTTCTCGATCCCGAATTTAATCGGTGTCCCATCCGGAGCTGCTACTCCGGCTGTGGTTGCTTTTGAGCAGAATCCCTTCCCAATCCCGGGATTGATGCGCAAGGATACCCGAAAGATTTTTTGCGGGAACCAATTTTCTCTGGCTTCCTGCATGAGTTCCAGCTGCTCTTCGGCATCTATGTTGATGATCACGCCGCTGTGGCAGAAGATCTTTTGGAAGTCCTCCACGCTCAAGCTTGTCCCCGTGAACATGATCTTGCTGGCAGGAAAACCTGCATTGCGTGCCAGGGCCACCTCCCCCGGTGAAACAGTATCGATCCGAGCGCCTTCGGCTTTTAATGTTTTTAGGATGCGGGGGTGAGAGTTTGCCTTCATGGCGTAGCAAATATATGTATCCAACGATGTGTTTTCCCGAAGGATCTTCGTCAGCATCCGAAAATTCGCTTGAATCTGTTCCCGGCTGTACACGAAGAGGGGAGTCCCATGTTTTTCTGCAAGCATGGCTGCAGGCTGCCCTCCCAAAAGGAGCGTGTTGCGCTTGACCTTCAGAAAATTATTTTCCCACCAATACACTTTTATCTCCCTCTATTCCTCTCCAAAAAGATCGAGCTGTCCTTTTTCCAACTTTTTGACGATCTCCCTGAGCAACGGATAACGCTTCAGAAGCTCTGTGGGAATATCAACCTTTTCTCCTGAAATTTTGTTTTTAATTTGGAGGGCGTTGGTTAAAGCCTGGCCTTGATAGTGGTTGTTGCTGATCACAAATACCTTTTTGCTCTTTTGTCCGAGTTCTTTGATGCGGCCCACCCATTCATCCAGCTCCTGGTTTGTGTAGAGGTAGTTGTAACGTGCATCCCTTCCCGCATCCTGTTTGAACCAATCGGTGTAGTTCCGTCCATGCAGGCGAACGTAGCTGAAGTCCGGGCGAGTGGTGAGTGCGCTGGGCTTAAGTGAATTGTTGATCAGAGGCTGGTCGATATTGCAGAATCCTACGTGGTGTTCTTTCAGGAGTTGGAAAAACATCCGATCATCCCAGGATCCATGTCTTACTTCCAGGGCGAGGGGATAATCTGCAAAGGATCCGAACAGCTGGACCAGGTATTCCATGTTTTGAGCCGTATTGTCGAATGACCAGGGAAACTGTAGAAGAATGGCTGCCAAGCGATCGTGTGCTCTCAGCGGTTCCAGGCCAAGCTTGAACTCATCCACATCCTTCTGTGAGTAAACTCTCTCCCCGTGTGTGAAAACCTGATGAAGCTTTACGGTAAAAAGAAAATCGGGGTGGGCTGCCACCCTCTTCACCCAAGACAGAGTGATCCTTAGAACCGGAGGGCGGTAAAATGTGCTGTTGACCTCAATGATATTGATGTATTCCGCTAAATAAACCAAGGCATGAAAATCAGAGGGTTTTGTGTCAGGATAAACCACCCCATCCCAGTCCTTGTAGCTCCACCCCGCAGTGCCGATATAATAATCTGTCATTAGCCTGACTTATTCATGAAATTTGCCGACACTTTTATATATCTCCAATATTATCAACTTTATAGCATCCTTTTCAGTGAAATCAAGACCCTCAATACAAAAATGCGTAGGAGGTCTCATTGTAGCAAGTTCAGCTCGTGAATAATCCAAGTTAGTTCTATTGTATTGAAATAGAAGAAAATGCCAAGAAAAAGGTTTGCCAGCCACATTTTTTTCCATTATTATGTTTACGATTTGGGAAGATACACTTTATGAGGAAATCTTTAGTCTTTATTCTTGTCCTATCTTTTCTGTGCTGTGGATCTCAAGAAGAGCCTCCCGGTGATTATATTATCGCCATTTTGCAGATGAACGATGCTCCAACCTTAAATGCCGCATACGATGGTTTTTATCAAGCGCTGCAAGATAATGGCTTCGTGGATGGCGAAAATATCCGCATGCTCTTTCGGAATGGGAACGGCGAGCTGCTTGAAATCCAAAAAATCGCGGAAGAATTTATGTCCCGACAAGTGGATCTGATCATCGCCTTATCAACTCCCAGCTTACAGGCTGCCCTTCATGTTACACGAGAGATTCCGATCGTATTTTGCTCTGTTGCCAATCCATATCTAGCTGGTGCAGGGGCTACAGCCAATGATCATCTGAGCAATGTCACGGGTGTATCCTCTGAGGGGCCTATCAAGCAGAGTTTGGCTCTCGTTAAGGAAATAATTCCCCACGCCAAAAGGATCGGAACTCTATGGACACCCTCTGAGCTAAACTCAAATTATTATCTGGAGAGAACCCGGACGGAAGCTGCCAGGTTGGGCTTGGAAGTAATTGCTGTCCCTATCGCCAACTCCAGCGAAGTCCTGCTCTCATCCCAATTTCTGATCAATAAAAAAATAGACGCTATCGTCCAGATCTCGGATAACACCATCAACAATTCTTTCGAAGCTCTGGGACAGGTGGCGGCTGAAAATGCTGTTCCGCTGTTCGGAGGCTTCTTGTTTTCGACGGAACTCGGCGCCTGTGCTGCCCAGGGATGGGATTTTTTCGAAATGGGCTACAAAGCCGGTTTGATCGCCTTGCAGATCAAAAAGGGAGAGAGTCCGGAGAAGATATCCTTTCAGTACATGGACAAGGTTTTGCTCCATGTCAATCTTGATGATGCCAAGCGTCAAGGGGTGGTCTTCCCGGAAGATGTCCTGGAACGAGCGGACAAGATCCTCACGGATCAGGACAAAAAATCTGACACATGAGACCCAGCATGAAAATTTATGGGCTGTTAAGCGAAGATTCTTTGTCCTTTACCAACTGCGCGAGAAGCTTTTATAAGAGTGTGCGTGAAGTCGACCGCTTTCTGACAAGCTTCCGCCAGCGAGTGCCCCTTTGCCAAGAAGCTGAGGATCGCGCTTGATAGACAACATCCGGTGCCATGCACATCATGAGTTAGTTTTGGATTCTTATAGGTATGAATTTGCTCCCCATCAAAGAGGAGGTCTGTAACATGAGCGGTAAGATGCCCACCTTTAACCAGGACGGGTAGCCTGAAGTCGCAAAAGATCTGCTTTGCAGCCTGCTCCATTCCGAATAGATCATTTACATCTTTTCCTGTGATCATTGAAGCTTCAGCCAAGTTAGGTGTGAGCAGAGATGCCCTTCCCTGAATACTCTGCATAAATTTAGGAATAGCCTTCTCTGGGAACAGCCAGGTTCCCGAGCTTGCATTAAACACAGGATCGATCACTATGGGAACTGATGGATTTTCATCGAGAATCCGTTCCAGTATGTTTAAATTCTCCTGGAATCCCAGCATCCCCACCTTGATCCCTTGTATGTCCACATCCCGGCTGAGTGTGAGGTATTGATCCCAAATAAGATCTGGATCTAGCTGCTGAACACGTGCCACTTCTTGCGTATTTTGAACTGTGTGTGCGGTAATAACCGCCATACCCTGGTATCTCAATTTCTGGAATATTCTCAGGTCGAGCAGGATACCTGCCCCCCCGGTGGGATCAAATCCGGCAATGGATAGAAGTACTTTGCTCATGGTTCTCCTATTATTGTAAAACGTTAACTCCCAAGACTCAACAGCCATTCGAATATATTCAAGAATTGTATCGACTATTCGGGAAGAGTTTCGACTAAACTCTCTGAATATATAGAAGTAGATCCATATAGCTTCCAGGCTGTACGATACTTTTAGACTGTGATAACATGTTTGGTACAAAAAATGACTCGAGCCAACATTCTGGTTTCTGGGCGTGTTCAAGGGGTTTTTTTCCGAGATCGTACCCGCCGCTGGGCTGCAGCTCTAGGGCTGACCGGCTGGGTGAAAAATCTCCTCGATGGCAGGGTGGAGATCCTAGTCGAAGGAGATCGAGAAAAAATCAAGGAACTGTACCAGCTGGTCCAGGAAGGCCCGCCTTCGTCACATGTCGAGGGCGCCGCGCTCGAGTGGCAGGAATACTGCGGTGATTTCAATGATTTTCGTATTACCTCGTAGTCGAACAACCTGAGGAATGGATGGATGAGATAGGGAGAATGCCGATGTTTAAGATTTCCAAGGAAGAGCAGCTTGAGGTAGAAATGTTCCCAGGAGTGAAACGCACTACCTTGGCCTGCGGAAAAGACGTTTTGATGGCCAGGTTCGAATATGAGAAAGGCGCCAAAGTGCCTCCCCATAAGCACTCCTATGAACAGGTAACAACCCTTCTGGAAGGGAAGCAAAAGATCCTTATCGAGAATAACGGCCAGACTGAGGAAATTTTTATCTCAAAGGGAGAATCCTACATCGTGCCTGCAAACTTCCAACATGAACAACTTACACTGGAAAAAGCCCTCACCATAGATGCTTGGAGCCTCGCTCCTTAAATAGGTTTAATCAGGCTGACGGGATTGCAGGAATTTTTGGCGGCAGGTTTCCGAGCAGAAGAAGTATTCTTTGCCTTCACGCAGTTCTATTAAGGCATCGTCTCTAGGCAGATAGGTGTTGCACGTCTCATCTTTGACCATAACTCCCGAAGTCTTCTGCTGCGGAGAAGGAGACTTGCTGCTCTGGGTCAGGCTCGAGAAAAACCGGATGATCATATAGACTCCATAGGCAAGGAGTCCATAGAGCATCAACTTTATCAGGTTCATCTTGTATTAAACTTTAGAGGATTTTCTGACCCCTGTCAAACCTTGGTTCAACAAGGATTATATCTCCATATCCTTATTTGTTTCTATTTAATATTGATAAAATCAGGACTTCAAAGTAAGATGGAGAAGGTATCAAGATGCCGGTGTAAGGAGAGAAGATGGACTTTTTGTTAACTGAAGAACAGGTGATACTTAAGGATTCTGTGTGCAATTTTGCTCAAAAAGAGATTGCACCTTTTATTAAAGAAAGCGACGCAAAAGGTGTTTGGCCTGAAGACTTTACAAGAAAATTGGCCGCGATGGGGCTTCTGGGTATTGTATTACCTCCCGAATATTCGGGTGCAGGTTACTCCAATGTCGATTATGTCATCATCTTGGAGGAACTCTCGAAAGTAGATCCTTCCGTAGGGCTGGTCGTGGCCGCCCACAATTCCTTGTGCTCCAATCATATCAACCTTTTTGGCACCGAGGAACAGAAACAGAAATACCTAAACCGTCTGGCAGCCGGCGAAACCCTGGGAGCGTGGGCCTTGACAGAGGCCGCTGCCGGCTCGGATGCTGCTGCCATGAAGACCAAAGCCATCAAAAAGGGCGATAAGTGGATCCTCAATGGAACGAAAATATTCATCACCAATGGATCTCTTGCCGAGATCCTGGTGATCATGGCGATCACAGATACAGAGAAAGGGCGAAAGGGCATTTCCGCATTTATCGTGGAAAAAGACATGCCGGGATTTTCAGTAGGGAAAAAAGAGGATAAACTGGGAATTAGAGCGGCAGATACAGCAGAACTTGTCTTTGAAGATCTGGAGCTTCCTGCTGCAAATTTGTTGGGCGAAGAGAATACCGGCTATAGACAAGCCATGGCCGTCCTGGATGGCGGCCGCGTTAGCATCGCGGGCTTCTCCCTGGGAATTGCGGCGGGCGCTTTGGAAGCATCTTTGAAGTATGCTAAAGAGCGTGAACAATTCGAGCAACCTATCGCCAATTTTCAAGCCATCCAGTGGATGTTGGCAGACGGTTTCACGGAACTGGATGCTGCCCGGCTCCTGACTTATCGTGCAGCCTTCTTGGAAGACCAGGGAAAACGGATCCCCAAAGAATCCGCGATGGCTAAGCTTTTCGCCAGCGAACTTGCGGTTAAGGCCTCTTCGGTGGCTGTCCAGATCCATGGCGGCTATGGCTTTTCCAAAGAATATCCTGTTGAAAAATTCTATCGGGATTCGAAGCTGGCGACCATTGGAGAAGGAACCTCCGAGATCCAACGTTGGATCATCGCTCAACAGGTTCTGAAGACATAGCCTGCAGGTCGCCCATTATTGTGAGGAGGAGCATGAGTCTGGTCGACGAGCTGTTAAAAGGGGAGCCGCGTGCTGTCGCCAAAGCGATCTCCTTGGTCGAGAATGATGCTGAGGGCGCCCAGGACTTGATCCAACAGATTTTTCCCTCCACAGGAAAAGCAGCTGTCATTGGTATCACCGGAGCTCCTGGCTCCGGAAAAAGTACTCTCATTGATCAGTTGGTCGGCAGTTTCAGAAAACAGGGAAAAGCGGTGGGCATCATTGCTGTAGATCCATCCAGTCCCTTCAGTGGAGGTGCCATTCTCGGAGATCGGATCCGGATGATGAGACACAGCACCGATCCGGAGGTTTTCATCCGCAGCATGGCCACTCGAGGACAATTGGGCGGTTTAGCCGGGGCGACCGGGGTAGCGATCTCTGTACTCGATGCTGCCGGCAAAGACTATATTCTGGTTGAGACTGTTGGGGTGGGGCAGGATGAGGTGGATGTGGTGAAGCTGGCGGATCTGGTTTTGGTGGTTGTGACTCCTGGAAGTGGTGATGAGATTCAGACCTTTAAAGCCGGTATCATGGAGATCGCGGATATTTTTGTGATCAACAAAGCCGA
>JAUWSR010000156.1 GCA_030609975.1 Acidobacteriota bacterium
AGGAATACTTTCCAGCCGGCGTTCCTATTATTGTGCTGCATACGGTAATAACGGAACAGGGAATCCAGCCACATGGTTTTCTGCCTAGGTCCTGCGGTGGAGTCCTTGAGGTGATAGATCTGGGACATAGGAAAGTAGATGATCTTGCCCTGTTGGCGCAGTTCTCGGCAAAAGGCCAGATCTTCGCCATACATAAAAAAATCCTCTGGAAACCCTGGTGCAAGCTGCAAGGCCGAACTCCTGAGAACCAAACAGACACCGCTGATCCAATCCACCGCGCATGCTATTTGGTGTTTTCGGAAATATCTTTGATGCAGAAAAAATCCGCGGAAGGTTCGAGGGAACAGGATAGAGAGGGAGAAAAAATAATTGAATGCCGTACCCAAGGTAAGCTCATAGCCCCCTATGCCCGTCTGCAGCTTTCCTCCCTCCAGAAATATACTGGGCAGAGCGGCTATGATTTCTTTCTGGTCTTCCAGGACTTTTAGCAGTGCCTCTAAGGAATTATCCTGGAGGACGGTATCGTTGTTGAGGAAGACCAAGTATTCGGGAAGGATGTGCTTTGCTTGTAGGTATTGGATACCTATGTTGTTGGCCCTGCCGTAGCCCAGATTGTCTTGGTTCTCGATCAGATGGACGTTCGGATAGCGGGTTTTGACCATAGCCGCAGATCCGTCGCTGGAGTCATTATCGACTACGAGGATGGTGTTAGGCTGGGTGATGTGTTGGTGCAGTGAATCCAGGCAGCGAGTCAAGAGGGATTTGCGGTTCCAATTTATGATCAGAAATCCGAGCCTGGGTACTGCTTGTTCGGCTTCTATTGCTTCTGACATCTGGAGTAACTCAGGATTTTAGCATACGCTTGATTCTTCCTGCAATATTAGAGGGAAGTCTGTGGCTGTGTTCTCCCAGATGGCGCTTTCCAATTTTTTTCAGCCAGGTATCCTGCTTTTTTCTGAAAAGTCGTGTGATATCCTTGTCATCATGAGCAGGCCTTTTAGTGATCTTTCCGTCCAGGACTCCTTGGCAGTAGCGTACCAGGGATTCTGTCACCTTGCTCCAGGTAAAATGCGGCCTTATGGTCTTGATGTGCAGGGCCATCTGTTCTCTTAGGCCCGGATTTTCTGCGAGCTCGAGCAATGCCAGCGCCAGAGCCTCCGGGTCTTCTGCGGGTACGACCCGACCCAGGTTCTCCCGAGCGATCAGTTCAGCCAAGGAATCTCCTCCGGTACAGATCACCGGGAGCTCATGCTTAAAATAGTCCAGGAAGCGAGTCCGAAAGGAATACCGGGTTTCCAAATGGATGGTGTGGGTGGAGACTCCCACATCTGCAGCCTGGAAATAAGCACCGCGGCGGGCGTAGGCGACCCACTCCTGGTTAAAGAACACGTGCCTGTCGGTGAGTTTGAGGTCATCAGACAAATTCTTAGCACGGGCCACCATGTCGAATTCCGGGAGCAGCGGATTGGGATGGGATGTGGAAAGAAAGACAAGCTTGAGCCTGGAGTTCTTTTCAACTGCTTCCGCCATAGCTTTAATTAGAGTCAAGGGATCGAACCAATTGGTAATAACGCCCCCCCAAAGATAGACGATATCCCCGGGGTTGATCTGTGGGAAGGTACTATACAAAGGATTTTCCTCAGGATGAGAAATCCCTTTTGGCTCTTCAGAGATGCCAAAAGGGACGATACTGATAAGATCGCTGACTTCCGGATGAAGGTCCAGAGAGGTCGGATTGATACGGTTTAAGCTCATCAACGATCCGATGAAGAGGTCTCTCTGGCGCTCGTTTGCACAGAGAAAATGGTCGCCGCAGCGTATCTGGTCGTTAAACACCCAGAGGTCGTTGAAGTGAATAGCCTCCCGGTCTTTGAGATCCGGAACTTTCCATTTGTGCACGAACAGATTTTCCAGAACGAAGGGGACATAGATATCAACGATCAGGTGTGCCGGCAGATCCTTAAGATCCGGGAATTTGGAAAGAATGTAGCCTTGGGACAACAGGATGCGGGAGCGTCTTCCTGTGTCCAGTAAGGCCGAAGGATTTTTTTGCGAGTAGGATTCCACCTTAAAATCCAGGTCGTGGAACATCTCGTGTTGCGAGAGAGAGGGGGAATAATCTGGAATGGCCAAGGTGACCCGGAAATACCGAGAGAGACTTTTGGCCAACTCCCAGGCTCTGATCCCCGGGCCGGCCATTTTTTCTCCGACGACATCGTCGCTGATGATCAGAACATCACGGATTTCTTGGTTATTGTCCATTGTTATGAGTCTGTCCAAATCCGATTAATAAAGCCCAGCAGCCACCAGAGCATGAGGATTTGGGCTAGTTCGAATAAAACGACTGCAAAAATAAGGAAGGTTTTGCTGCCGAATATGCCTTCATAGTTCCTTACGATCCGCCCCAATTCCGCAGAGATGGGGCGCTTCGAATACACCCGGAACACCAGGTCTCCCTCGGACTTCTGATTTTGGAACCAGTATTCTCCCTCGCGGTAGATGTTCCTGCCATTCATCCAGGCGCTGATAGAGTTCTCTGTGGTCGCATTCGGAGCCGTCAACAGGAAGTAATAAGTTTTATCCTGAGAGTCGCGGATTGGTTTGAACCTGAGGCTGTGGTAGCGGTTGTTTTTGACCTCTGAGGCTTTAAAGGTTAAGTTCACTTTTTGTTTTCGTGGAGAGCCAAGCTCCCAAAGCCGAAAAGTAACCGGTCCGGTATTCATCTGTCCATGCGTTCCCAACATGATGTCGATACGAGCGAAGTTGTTACGTTTGGCGATAAAGGTTTGTCCGATCTGATTGTGACTGTGGATCTTGGGCGTAGGTACCGTATTCGGAGAGATGTCTAGATCCAGGGCGTCATGCTTTTTTACGAAGATCAAAAAAAACTGGAGCACGATAAAAAGCCCAAGGATAGCGATGCGTATGGAATGGAAACGGATTTTTAACTTCGGCATTTTTTTATTCTATTTTATATATCCCAGTGCTTTCAACTGCTCTTCCAATTCAGGCAAATATCCCGGCTTTCCTCGTTTTAGCTTATAGTTTTTAAGGATATTTAGCATTTCCCGGGATTTCTCCAGATCTTTCTCGAACAGGTTGTTTTTTTCCTGAGGGTCCTCCAAAAGGTCGTATAATTCGTACGGCTCGAATTCAGGAGGATACACAAAAAACTCGAGATTTTCTTTGGTCAGAGATTCGCTGAAGATGAGTTTATCTCGGCCCCTCACGATGGCGATCTTGCCAGGAATGTTCATCATCTCCGGTGCCAGGAACATGGGCAGGATCCGTTCCGACAAGCTTTTTCGGCTGGAATCTAAAAAAGAAACGCCATCGATAGCCTTTCGGGCGTAATCCAGATCATGAAGATCCAGCAGAGTGGGCAGGATATCCATGATGGATACCGGTATGTCTATTTTCACTCCCATATCCTTGTTTCCCGGCAGCTTGAGTAAAAGAGGGACTTTGACGAGCTCATTGTAGAGCGAGTGTGTATGTACCCAGCACCCGTGATCCATAAATTCTTCGCCGTGGTCGGCAAAAAGGATGATGGTCGCCTCTTCATACAGGTCGTTCTCTTTCAAATAATGAATAAACTCCCCGAAACGGGTGTCGAACGTGAAGATGCCGGCATCGTAGATCTTTTCGATCTGCTGCCTTTTCTTATCAGGTACTTTTTTAGCCAGCTCTTTACGGCCCTTGATGAACTGGACGACATTGAAACCAAATCCAAGGTTGTCGTCCCCGTAAAATTGTTTGGCCAGGCCTTTTTCGGGTAGATAAGGGTCGTGAACCTGGTAGGTATGAAGAAAAAAAAGGAGATTGGAATTCGTCTCCTTTTCTATAATCCGTGTGGCCTCCTTGAAGAGCAGGTGGGAGGCATTGCGTATCCAGCCGTCATTCTTCTTTTCCTGGTAATAATCAAATCCTTTGGACATGCCGAAGCGTGAGGACGTAAAGGCTCCACCTGTCAGACCGTAGCAGCCAAATTTAGAAGAGAGGGATTCGATAAGGGATGGGGTATCCGGCCCTATCACTTCATTGCCATAGTCAACGTTGTGCTTAAAAGTTGTCAGCCCGGTAAAAAAGGAAACCAGGGCTGGAAGTGTCCAGGAAGAGGTGGAATATGCCTGAGTATACAGCATTGCATCCTGAGCCAATCTGTCGATGTGGGGACTACAGGTTCGAGCGGGATTGTATGCGCCCAAATGATCGGGACGTAGCGTATCTATACATATGATGAATACGAGATTCTTTTTGACCTTCTCTGCGGCTCTGTAAAAGACCGGATGGCTGATGGCCGCCATTCCCTTGCCTTTGGCAGTGAATACCAGGCGGTCATTTTCCTCCAAATCTAAGGGGATCTCGTAGCGCGAGTGAGGATCGATCTTTCTCAACAAGGACGACGTGATGATCTCAGAGTCTCTGATCTGTTCCACCAGGAGGCGCGCTCGCTTGGATTCAGAGCGTTCCAAAAACAGGAAAAACTGCATCGTGTACTCACCGGAAAGGTCCGGAACCAGTGTTTGTTGATTGTCCGGATCTTCCGGATCTCCCCAAAGGGCAGTCGCGGGAAGTGTCATTCGCACTTCATCTTTACTCAAATAAGCGTAGGGCGGCTCGTTTTCCAACACGTATTTATGCGTGTTGAATTCGTACTCAACGGAGTAGGCTCTAGGATTTGAGGGAGGATCAAACAGGATCCTTACCAGCGCAGGTGTTTTTGTGGGAAATGTTATCACTCCGGAGAAGATCAGGATGAACAGCATGACTGATAGGACAAGGGTAGCTGCGACTGCTTTTTTCATTTGCTCTTATTATCCTGACTTATTCATAAAAAATGTCAATGTTTTCATTAGTCAGAATATTATCATAGTCTTACGCTGACCTTAGGGAAAGCATTATTATCACTTCAATTACAATGTCATTTCTATAAATAGTCGACATTTTTCACCCTTCGGGCGAGATCTCCTTAATACACGGGCGGTGGGTCGGGTGGGACGTTCACATTGAGAGCTGGTTTCTCAACGATCAGAGAATATCTTAGTGGTTCTCACGTAGGATTGTGCTGCGAGAAGAAGCAGGATTTTTAGGGATGATCCGGATGACAACCGCTAGGGCTCGTCCACGCTGAACACCATTGCTTTGAGCGAAGTGCAGGATGTGTGTCCCTAAAAATCCTGGTCCGGGGATCCAATAAAACATCCCGTTTTCACCATCGAGAGTTGACCCGACCGGGAGAGGCCGTGATATTTGTGATCCCCAACCAAAAACTGTATAGCCTTTTTCCCCGGAAAACTCCAAAACGATCCGGTCCAATTGCTCGAGCGTGATTTCCATGCTGTCTTGTGGGTAGGCCTTTTGTCTTGGGCGGTGGTATCCTTTTTCCTTTATTCTCACCTTAAGATCCAGATCGGGGCCCTGTCCATTTCCTTCTATTGTCCTTGGGAAATAGGTTTCTGTGGTGGTTAATCCTCCCGGATTTTGGATCTCGAAATATCTGGAAACACCGTCAACCGCTCCTTGATCATCTGTCATGCTCCAGGACAACGTATGTAAGCCATTGCTGAATTGTGTTGTATCCAGATGATAATATCCAACGGCTCCATCTTTATTCAGGTATCCCGGAAACAGGGCTGCAATGTCGGACCGATACTGATTGTAAACCGGGTGTTCCAGCGGCACTCCATCCACAAAAACCCAGAGAGTTGAGCCATCGATAGGAATCATTTTGGGCGGTGGAGTCAGCGACCAGCCAAAATTTGTGTACTGTGTCCCGGAGATCACCTGTCCCAGCTGAGGGGTATCGATGCTGCCAAAAGGCTTTACGCGGCTGGCGTTATCGCAGTGAATGAGCTTTTGGCCCAATGCTGTTTTATGTCCTGAACCGTCGTATGCAAACGCATAGAGGGTGAAATCCCCGTTTCCGGAATTTGGCAGGAAATTGGTCAAGACCATACAACCCCAACCTGCGCGACGGTTGTGAGGAGTGTCTGGGTAGGCGGCTTCCACATCCGGCCGGGACCCCGTGACGAAGAAAGCTCGACCCAGGGTGACCAAACCATCAGAACCGATAATCCCGGGAGGGTCGTTGACGTGGGTGCCCCTTTTTATAAGGACTTGAGTAACCTCAATATCATCTAAAGCCCATCCCGAAACCGGGATGTTTCCAGATACGTTCGCTCCCTCTGCAGGTGCATCGAAGTATCCAAAAGGGGCCGCGTCTGCACCGGGAGTATAGACCTGAAGGAAGACCATTACCTGCTGGGGGGAATTGTAAGCACCCGAGGCGCTGATGGTTATCGTTCCGGTGTATTCTCCTGCAGAGAGCCCCGAGGTGTTAAGGGATACGCTCACCTCTCCCAGATTGAGACCTGAGGAGGGAGAACATGTGATCCAGCTGCGATTATCGCTGATATTCCAATTCAAATCCCCTTGACCGGTATTTGAAACGGTAAAGTTCTGTTGGGCAGGATTACTGCCGCCTACCAGGGAGGCGAAATTGAGGTGATTCTTGTCCACATGGATTACAGGCCCGTCAGGAGCAGGAAGAATGAGGCTGGCGTAGCCTTGGCTGCTGTCGCCGACATTCACGGGTGTATCTGTGGACATGATTTGGATCAGAGCAGAGTCGTCTTGATAGGAGAAATTCTGGATGCTTCCTGTGACTCCATTTGCACGATTGTCCGAGAGATAAAGGCGCAGATCCGCGCCTTCGGTGAGATAGGACTGCAGGTCTTTGACATCCAGCACGATATTGGAGTTGGGAAAACTCCTGTATTCTCTGTCTACGGAGTTGACGCTAAGATCAAGAAAGTCTTTTCTTTGACCGGAAACATAGATCCAGGATGAGGTCTCACGAGAATAGTTATGACTGAAGCTGAATTCCACTTTTTGGTTGGAGCTGTAGCCGGAGCGGTCATCCACCCAGTAAGCGTATCCGTAAGCCAGGGGAGATCCGTATGAGATAGCCTGATAGGATATCCAATAGAAGCCGCTGTCCCCCCAACCTGTGCCCCAGGAGTTGACCACTCGAAAGGCTCCGGTTCCATCTGAAGTGATAACGCTGTCGTCGTATCCGACTATCAGTTGAGCGTGCCCGCCACGATTGGAACCACTCTGATCAGCGATGGCGTAGACATTGCCATAACTGGAGACGTGATCATAATTGTAGTAGACGTTGATCCCAAAAACCAGCACGTAGCCGTCTTGAACCAGCTGCTTGATCTGATTCAGGGCTGTTTCAGAATCCAGACGGAGCCAATAATATTCTCCGCCGGGAAGCTGGGTTCGACGCGGGATGGCATTCTCATAATCGTCTCTGTCCGGCCAGGTCACATAATCATCATCATCGTAGGGCATATCAGTCAGGGAAGGACATCCGAAGTCATTGAGCACTTTGAAGGCATCGCTAAAATAGCTGCCCCCGTCCCCTTTCACATGGATCATGTTGTAGATGAAGGCCGGGCTGCAGATGTTGCTGGGATCACTTCTTTGAGAAAGATTGGTACGGTTGTTTTCCCGGTTTTCCTGATAGGATTTAAGGTAATACCCTACGGCCCAGGCTGTACACGATCCTTGACTTCCTTGAGAGTTCACCGGAGGAAGATAGGAGGTGTTGGAATGGGCGGCGGCGATCTTAGCTCGAGGTTCGAGGCCTCGGATCCTTAAGAACTGCGCTCCCGGGATGCCTTGAGCATCGAGCTCTGGGTTCTTAAATATCAGACCGGTCCGGTTGGAAACCGGGTCGGATCTTAAAAATTCCTGTTCGTCTTGAAAGGGGAGGCTGAAAAGGCTCTGGCTGAGGCCTAAGACCAAGAGAGCTGTAAGGCATATCTTGAGGACTTTCGCGGCCGGATTTCTCATTCCCTCGACCATCAATGTACGATTTTCGGATTTTTGTTCTGAGGGTATGTTTTGGGAACGATATTCACGATCACCTTAACAGGTTGGCTTCGGAAAGTGCCGTCACTCATAGCGAAATGAAGCACATGGACTCCCAAAAATCCTGGCCCCGGTATCCAATAGAACTTCTGGTTGAGCGAATCGAGTTTTGATCCGATCGGGAGCTCTTGGGACTCATCGAATCCCCACCCGAGGACCTTGTCCCCTCCTGAGGTTTTGAAGCTCACGACGATCCTCTCCAGCTCTTCTATTTCGATCTCGAGGGTCTTCTGCCATTCTGTATCCAGCGAAGAAGGCAGGGAAGACCGTTTTTCTCTGTCAGCTCTCGGTTCCAGGATAATGGTGCTGCTGTGGATGCCTTTTTCTTCAAGAATGGCCTTTATCTTGAGCATTCCGCTGGTATCCTCGATAGCCGTCAATTTCAGACTGTTCTGCTGAGAGGCCATTGATCCTCCCAGGTTCTGTATCTCGATAAAGCGGGCGCCTACGCCGTCCACAATTCCCTGGTTATCGGTCACACTCCAGGAAAGGTTGTGCATTCCATTGCTAAACTGTGTGGTGTCGAGTTGAAAGAAGCCCGCGGCTCCGTCGCTGTTATTGTAATCGGGAAAAAGAGCAGCGAGGTCAGCCCGGTATTGATTATAGGTGGGATGGCCCAAGGGCACACCGTCGAC
>JAUWSR010000066.1 GCA_030609975.1 Acidobacteriota bacterium
ACTACCGGGGAAATATCGCCCCCTACAGCATCATCCGCAAGGGCGACTGGAAACTTATCAAAAGATACGAAGGAAAGACCTTCGAGCTTTATAATTTAAAGGATGATCTGAGTGAGACTCAGGATCTCTCCCAAGACATGCCGGACAATGTCCATGCTCTGGATAACGAGCTTGTTGCCTGGCTCGAACACACCGGAGCCAAGCTCCCTAGGCCTAACCCGGATTACCGCGCTATCACTGCCATCTGACCCCACGGTTGCGATAGAAGGCTCGTCCAGACCAGCCCCTGCCCATCGGGCAAAACCTGCCAGCTCCTCGCGCCCAGCCTGCACCGCGACCATATCCTCGATCCCAGCGCACACCACGGCCGTATCCTCGGTCCCAGGCTCCTCCACGACCATATCCGCGGTCCCAAGCAGCCCCACGACCGTATCCTCGACCACCGCCCCAGCCGGGTCCATATCCCATACCCAGTCCTCCCCAACGGTCGAAAAGCACCTTCTGTTCATCCGTCAGGAGTTCCCGGATCTTTTGGTCATGGGCTAAAAATCTGTTCTCCAGTTCCATTTCCAGTTCGGTCAATTCCGCAATTTTAGCATCGATCTTTTTTTGATCCTCCGCCTTGGCTTCCATCAGGTCAAGCCCCAGATACCCGGTTTGCAGTTGGGAACGAAGCGGCAACAGTTCCTCTTGAAAAGCCAACCTCAATTCCTGGATCTTGATCAACTGCTCCTCAGTCAGATCGACGACACCGGGGCGAGTGAAACGTGCTCTGCTTTGAGAAAAGCAGAATGAGGTTAAAAGAAACAAAAAGGTGAAAGATAGGATAGAGATGGTTTTAAATCTACGCATGAAGAAATCTCCTTATAAATAATATTTATTTGCAGTGTGTTCTCAACGGTTCCTCTGCCAACGAGGCCCTCTTCTTCCCCCGCGCTGCTGGCCGCGGCCCGGCCCCCAGGATCGCACATTTTCTTCGAACATCGAGAAATAGCTGTTACGCTGGGCGTGGTTCAAAACCTCTCCATCTTTCAACATGTTCCGGATGACCTTTTTCTGGAGATGTGATTGCAGCAGACTGATCTTTTCGATGAATTCATCGATGCGAGCCAGGTCAGGCTCCGGCTTCCGGGTTTCAACCATCAGTTCCATTCTAAGATCGTAAATCTGTTTCCTTAGTTCTGCGGCATCATTCTCGAAGGTCAAGCGGATATCCTTCATCCGATCGACCTGAACTGATGTTAGATCCAGAGGATTTTCTAAGATCTGTGCCGCCACTTCAAATTCCTGCCCGATATCCGACTCCCTCTCCCTGATCCAGCGATTATACGAGAGCGTCGCTAAAGCCGATACATTGACGACAAACAGCAGGATCAAGATAGCTAGGGACGTGTTCTTTTTCATGGCATTCTGTCCTCTGGAAGAATCTGTGAAATTATGTAAAAACCTGAAAGGGATCGTTGCGGGACATCCCAAAAATCCTCAAGGTAAGATGCGATATAGGCCTCTTCAGAAACAGCCGCCTGCGAGCGTTCGGCATAAGCCGCAGGCCATTTTTCTTGGGGATAGCTCCCCAGAAAATACCCGAACGTCGCACCCAGCAGGAGCAGAAGAACTGCCGCTGCCGGCCGAAGAAGTCGGTTGAAGTCCACGCTTTTCGGCAAAGACTCCAGGCCTTTGATGTCGAAATCCTTCACTCTCTGATGGAGAGCCGGCCACAGACCAGGGAGGGGGCTCTTTTTTTCCCAAATATCTAGTTCTTTCCAGAGCTGATGCAGTTCCTGAGCTTGTGTCCGGCACCTGAGACAGGCCTGAAAGTGGTTCTCCAGAACCGCTCGTCTGCCCGGCCCCAGATTTCCCTCTACATAACTGAAAAGGTGCTTCTTGATCTTTCTACATTTCTTCGGCATGTTTCCTCGCCTCATACAATTGGACACCCGGTCAGACTAAAAACATACGGAGAGATCCAGGCTTATTTAATCTGGGAGAGGAGTATTTTCTGCAGGCTGCGTTTGGCCCTGTGGATACGACCTTCCACAACAGCTTTTGAGGTATCCAATATCTCTGCGACTTCCTGAGAAGTCAAGCCTTCTAGTTTATGCAGCACCAGGACGATCCTCTGCTCCGGGGTGAGATCCGCGATGGCTTTCAGGAGGAGATTCTGTTTTTCCTTGATCTCCCAGGCCTCCTCTGGCTGCTTTGTCCCAATCTTGCTGTCTATGGCATCATCCATGCGTTCGTCCGAAGACACAGCACTGAGGCTTCTAAACAAACGGTATATTCGCTGCCGCCGCAAAAGATTCAGCGATTTGTTGACAGAGATCCGGTAGAGCCAAGTGGGGACACGACATTCAAAACGAAAGGAAGGTGCTGAGCGGTAAAGCTGGAAAAAAACCTCCTGGGCTGCATCCTGTGCCAGCACAGCATCCCCCGTCAGGCCTAAACAGGTATTGTAAACCAGAGTTTCATATCGGGAAACCAGCTCTTCGTATGCTGAGTGGTCCTGATTTACGATCCGCCGGATCAGTTCCTCATCTGATTTGCTCATGAAACCTGGTTAGGATCCTCGTGCAGTTCACCGGATACCTGGAATTTCTGCATGAATTTTCGATCGATACGATCCTTGAGGCGGAAGGAAAGTCTGCCGTTCCAAACCAAGCCGCGGCGGCAGGAAATGGCAGTATCGTCTCCCAGATTGAAGAGAAGATGGTAGTATTGCTGGGGCTGAAAAGGCCGCAGCGATCTCCCCTCGACCGCAGCCTCTAGGTTGTGCAGAAGGACAGGGTTCTGTCGTGTGGCATACACCCCCACCTTGTCCAGCGGCCGGGGCTCAAATCCAACACAATCCCCACCGCCAAAGATCTCAGGAAAATCCACGCTCTGCAGATATCGATTGACCAGCAAAGCCCCGTCCTGATCCGTGTTCATCCCTGAATTTCGGAACACCGGGGAAGGTTTGATCCCCACCGCG
Source organism: Acidobacteriota bacterium (assembly GCA_030609975.1). GTDB lineage: Bacteria > Acidobacteriota > Aminicenantia > Aminicenantales > Aminicenantaceae > JAUWSR01. Next base: position 2,972 of record JAUWSR010000066.1, read on the forward strand.
ATCAGAGCAAGATCACAGGGGTATTTTTCGCCGGAACGAGAGACACACTGTTTGTTTTCAATAGAATCGATATAGATCCCTTCTTTGACCTGAATACTTCGTTTTTTAAAGGAGGCTAATGCTATCTTACGAGCGCGGGCGGGGAAATCGGAAAGCAGCCTCCTGCCGGAAAAAAGGCGGACTTCCACATCCTTCCCGCAATCTTCCGCTGCGCGCCAAGCGCCTCCGGCCATCTCTACTGCTGCCGCCCCCCCACCGATCACGCAGATGAATTTTTTGCTTCGATCCCATCCTTGAATTTTTTGCCTCACATCCCAGAGCTTTTCGATAGGTTTGACCGGAAAGATATCGGGAATCTCCCCGCGTTGTTCGGGCATGGGAACAAAGCTTCCGGTATTAAACGAGACCACATCATAGGTGAGGGTTTCTCCAGATCTCAGCATGAGAGAACGATCTTGGGGATCGATCCTTTCCACATAGCCGGTCACAAATTGTGCGCCCCGGTCTTCAGCCGTCTTCTGGATAAAAAAACGGACCTCCTCCGGACGGTAGATCCCGCTTAGAAGACCCGGCCCCATCCCGGAATAATAATGATAGGGAGACGGGCTGATGACCGTAACGTGATGTCCCGCCTGGATAAGGCAATCGCAGTTCAGCAGCGCCATAAGATGCGCATGACCACATCCTGCCAGCACCAGATGTTTGCCCATATTCCTCCTAAAATATGCCCGCTGCGTTTAAGAGTCACAAAGGAATGGGATCCAAATTACTCCTTGGGATCTTCCTGACCCACCACCTCAAGACCACTGAGAAGCTCCTCCAATTCTATCCGGCCCTTTTCCCAATCGGAGTAGTATTCCTGCAGCTGCTTATTGATGAGCGGCAGTTCCTTTTGCAGCGACAGCATATACTCCTTTTCCTGATAAATATCAGGCCGGCACAGGAGATCTTCGATCTCCTTCTTTCTCGATTCCAGCCTGTCGATCTCCCGCTCCAGCCATTGGATACTGGTCTCTATGGTATTGCGGGTTTTGCTGATCCGCTGTCGCGCCTCGGCTTCCTGGCGTTTCTGTTCCTTGGTCTTTTTTCCTAACAAACCGGTTTTGACTTTTTCCTTTTTGCTTGGTTCCATCTCAGCCCCCTTCTCCCGTTTTTCATGATAGTAGGAATAATTCCCTGCATATTCTAAAATATTTTTATCTTTGACTTCCACCACGCGTGAGATGATCTTATCCAAAAAATAGCGATCATGCGAGACCAGCAGCAATGTGCCCTCGTACTGATCCAAGGCGTCTTCCAAGGCTTCCCGGGAAACCACATCCAGATGATTTGTAGGTTCATCCATGACCAAAAAATTCACAGGCGAGAGCAGGATCTTAGCCAGAGACACACGTGCTTTCTCTCCACCTGACAGGACCTTGATCTTTTTGAGGACGTCATCGCCGCCGAATTGGAACACACCCAAAGCATTACGGATGCGGGGAATGTACTCTTGGGCGGCACTGGACTCAACCTCCTCATACACCGTCGCCTCCAGGTTGAGAGTATCCACCTGATGCTGGGCGTAATAGCCGATACGCACTCTGCCCCCCCTGTGGAGGCCGCCTTCCTGAGGATGGATCTGACCTGCGATCAGACGCGCCAGAGTGGTCTTGCCGGCCCCGTTGACACCCACCAGGGCGATCCGCTCGCCACGCATGATGTGGAGGTCGACATTCTCTAGAACCCAGTCCTTGTTATATCGGAAGGACATTGCTTCCAGTCGCAGGACATCCTTGAAGCTGCGCTCCCCGGCCTGCAGCCGAAAGTCAAAGCTCCTCCGTACGGTTGGAGCCTCGAACCTCTCCAATTTTTCCAGGTATTTGATCCGGCTTTGGACCTGAGTCGCCTTGGTGTTTTTGTAGCGAAAGCGTTCGATAAAGCGTTCCTGCCGCTTGATCTCCAGCTGCTGCTCCTCCCACTTCTTCCGCTGCAGCGCTTCGTTTTCCTGCCTTCTTCTCTCATAAAAATGATAATTGCCGGCATACTTGGTCAACTCTCCCCGGTCCAACTCATAGATCTCATGGGCAAGACGATCGATAAAATATCGATCATGGGAGACCAGAACGATGCTCCCCTTGTAGTCCAGGAGATACTGTTCCAGCCATTCCAGCGCCGGCAGGTCCAGGTGATTGGTGGGCTCATCCAGCAGGAGCAGATCGGGATTCTGCAGAAGCAGTTGGGCTAAATAAGCCCGCATACGCCACCCCCCACTGAACTCAGAGAGAGGGCGCGATTGATCTTGCGGCACAAAGCCCAGTCCGGTGAGGATCTCTTGGGCTAAGCTTTCCAGGCGGTAGCCCTCTTCAATTGAATACCGTTCCTCCAATTCCCCCAGCTGTTTCAGCAGTTTCTCGTGGTTTTCGTGGGGCCCATCCAGGGCCGCATGCAGTTCAGCGATCCGTTTTTCCATATTCAGGAGATCTGCGCGGCCCTTAAGCGCTGTCTGCAGGACTGTTCCCTCCCCAAGGGATGTTTCTTCTTGAGGTAGATAGCCGATGCCGTAATTCTTCGGTTTTACGATCTTCCCGGATTGGGAAGTGATCTCTCCTATCATCAGACGGAAAAGAGTGGTCTTGCCGGCACCGTTGGGACCGATCAATGCCACCCGCTTGCCGGGCTGGTTGGCCCAATCGATACTTTTCAACAGATGCCGCTCGCCGATCCTGTATTCAAGTCCCTGCACCTGCAGCATATTCTTATTCTCTTGGTATATAATCTAGCAGAATAGTTCCTATTTTTCGAGTCACATGATAAAGTCCCATACAAAAATGAATATCCCTAGAGGGAAAATGAAGGAAAAAATTATGAGACATGGACAGGGCATTAGGATTGTAACCGCTGCCGGTATATTATTCTGCCTCTTTTTTTTGGAATCCGGATGTCAGGCTCCCAAGTATTCCATCCCTTTTATAACCGTCAGGGAAGCAGACCTCCGCTACGGACCTATCGACCTGCCCTTAGATAAAAAGAATCGTGAAAAGATTTTGTCATTTCTTCAAAGAGGCGGCAACTGGGGAAACCAAGACCTGGTTGATTATGAGGCGCCCACACACTATTCCGGCCTGCTCGATCTACTCTCTAACCCGGATTTTTTGTACAGCCACAATTTCAGAAACAGGACTCAGATCGATGAGATATCCCCCACTCTGCAGCCATGGTTTCACAACCCGATCATTTACCAGATCATCGATGCGAGTCAAGATCGGCCGCCTGTTCACAATCCCATATCGATCTCAGACGGAAAATACTGGTGGGTCTTTTACACACACAAGGATACTCCGGAATCGGATGATTCAAAAGTTGTCCGCTTGACGATAACCGCCTCGCTTTCAAAATCCATGAAACATTTCGAAGATATCCAAGAGAATGCGGCTGAATCCCCGAGTAGAAATCTGGAAAAATCCGTCCCCACAGCGATCTATGCCGAACAGATCGAGACGCCTGTGGAACATTCTGACATACATACGGCCTTTTTGGAGCATCTGCTCCAGATCGCCCATGTTCAACTGGTTTCACGTCTCAAAGACGAACGGCTTGACTTCTCCTTTACCCACGATGTCCGAATCTTCATCCCCGACATTCATCTGCTCAGCCAATACAGGAGAAAGACTTTCAAATACGGCACCAACTATAGTCCGTTATTGGGCCCTTTAGCCGAGGAATTGATACAGTTTAAAAAGTCCGTATCTGAGAAAGGTGCTCAGGTGACCGTCTATCAATTGGGCGATTTTTTCGACGTTTGGCGCGAGACGCCTATTTACCTATCCAAGGACAAATTCGCTGAAGGCACCGCCACCGCCGTACAGAAAATAGCTGAGGACCATCAAGTTCTCTACGAGCGCTTGTTCGGACCGGAGCTCAACGTACATTTTGTGTTGGGGAATCACGATTTTGATGTGCACTATCTGGAGGATTTCATTTCAGCAGAGCTGCGTTATTATTTTCCTTTCTCTGCCCAGATCAATCCCATGGCCATCGCCCTCCACGGAGGTATCTTCGACAAGCGGGAACGCTCACTCAGCGAAGCCGTAAAACACGCGGCTGTGTACTACTTGGGCCCTTCAGTCAAAGACCGGATCCTCGATCTCACAGAGATTAGAGATTATATCGCTACAGATCACGGAGATAAAGACTATACGGATCACATCCGCCATGCCACCCCTCCCGACTTAGGGGAATCACTTCGGCTCAAGGATGAAAGCCTGCTTGTGCACGAACACTTGGGCAACAATAACTACAATGTTTTTACGCCCGACCAACCCGATCTGCCGGAAAAGGATCTGGTGTTCTTTCCTCAAGCCAAAGAATTTGCCGCCGCCATCAATGCAGAAACCGGATGGGATATACATCTTGTGGTCTGTGGGCACACTCATCATGCCCGCATCGTGATCGACGACAGAAGCCCAAGTCAAGGTGGATTCAAAAGTGGATTTTTTGCGCTTGTTGACTGCGGAGCCTGGATAGAAGAGGGTAGGCTCGATGGAGAGGTCGTTCCCAATGCTCAGATCGCCATATTGTACAATAATGAAGTCCGTATATATCAGCTCACTCCAAGGCAATAGTTCTCCTCCGTGCCTCGCGTTTTATATTGCCATGTCATTCGACTCATGGTACGCTATTGAAACCGGATACGATTTGGCCCCAAAAGCATAGTCCGGGGAGGTAAATGCATGAAGATCAGAGGCATCGGTTGCAGCATGCCGAAACGGGTGGTCAACAACGACGAAATCCTGCAGCTCATCAGAAAGCACAGCGAATCATTGATGAGCAACGGACAGCTCGAAAGTATATTGACACGGATCAAGACTCTGTTTCGAATCTCAGGAACCCAGGAAAGACGCTGGCGTTCTGAAGGTGAACGCGCTTATGAATTCGGCAAGAAGGCTGCAGAGATCGCCTTGGAGCGGGCTGAGCTTAAGCCCGAGGATATCGATCTGCTCCTCTATGTAGGAGTGGGCCGAGGCTGGGTGGAACCTGGGATGGGAAGCTTTTTCCAACACGAGTTGGGCATGAAAAATGCAACGACCTTTGACCTGCTCGATGCCTGTCTGAGTTGGCTGCGGGCCCTGCATGTCGGCTACAATTTTCTCAAAAACGGCGTCTACAAAAACATCATGGTGCTGAACGCCGAGTTCAACAAGAGCTACGGAAAGTGGGGCATAAAAAGTGTGGACGAGCTTGCCTACCGGTTCGCTCAATGCACCATCGGAGAGAGCGCCACGGCCACTATCCTCTCCAACGGAGACATGGAGATTGAGCCCTACTTCGCATTCAAAACCGATCCCAGCCGCCATGATCTCTGCAAGATCCCCTTGAAAGACATTCACTCCTACAATGATAAAGAGCGCTGCCCGGAGCTCGACTCGGAGGTGTTTTTCGCCTACAGCGCAGAGCTTTTCAATACGGCTCAGGAAATGATCCCGCAGCTCTATGAAAAAAACGAGGAGCTTAAAAAACGGGCATGCGACATCGCCTTTGCTCACTCGGCCTCAGCCACTTTGACAGAGCGAATCGCTGAACAAATCCACAAAGACGACGTTGTCGTCAACCTTTATTCAAAGTTCGGCAATACGGTCTCCGCCTCGATCCCCACCGCTATGGCCTGGGCGCTTGAGCACGGACAGCTCAAACGAGGTATGAACATGATGTTGTTCATGGGCAGTGCGGGATTTTCGGCCGGCATCTGCCATATGATTTACTAACTTAAAGGAAAGCTCGATCCCCATGAAATATTGGGCCGGCATCGACCTTGGTTCCATAAGTCTCAAGCTTGTTGTGATCGATGAGGCTGGAACTCTTATTGCGAGTGTGTACAAGCGCACAGAAGGCCGCCCCCTCGCTGTACTGCAAGACGTTCTCTCTGAAACGAGCAAAGAATTCCCTGAATTCGAGGGCATCGTCTCTACAGGCAGCGGGCGTGGATTGATCGCAGAGATTATTGGAGCTAAGCCCAAAAACGAGATCCTCACCCAAGCTCAGGGAGCCGTAGCCCTTACAACGGATGTCCGTTCCATCATCGAGATAGGCGGACAAGACTCAAAACTCATCCTGGTTTCACGGGATCCAAAAACAGGCAGGGTTGCTGTGCACGACCATTCCCTGAATGAAGTCTGCGCAGCCGGCACCGGATCATTTCTTGATCAGCAGGCATCAAGATTGGGATTATCAATCGAGGAACTGGGGCAAGTCGCCATGAAATCGGAACATCCTGCTTTCGTGGCAGGGCGGTGTGCGGTCTTTGCTAAAAGCGACCTCATGCATCTCCAGCAGGCAGGGATAAAGCGCACCGATATCCTTGCCGGTCTCTGCATGGCCTTAGCTCGAAATTATCTCTCCTCTGTGGGCAAAGGACGCAAGCTGGAGGCTCCCATCAATTTTCAAGGAGGGGTTGCGGCTAATCCCGCGGTCGTCCGTGCTTTTGAAACGGTCCTCGAACAACCCCAAGGTTCGTTCCGCGTGCCTGACCACTTCAAAGTCATAGGCGCCTTGGGCGCAGCGTTGGCTGCCCAGAAATCGGAATTTGCAGCTCCCTTTAACCTGCATAAAATCACCGCCCAAGTCGAAAGTCACTTGCACTCTAGCAGTCAGCTCCACACTGGTCCCTGCTTAGGACAGAGTGATCTGCAGGTACTGTCTCCCCCAAAACTTCAACCGGCCAAGATAATAAATTCTCCCCGATTTACAAAGGATAAAAAGCAAAATGTCTATCTCGGAATAGATGTCGGTGCAGCCAGTGCCAAACTTGTGGTGATCGATGGCGACGGGGAACCGCTGGCCTCTCGTTACGCCATCACACAGGGAAATCCCCTTCAGACCATCCGCACTTTGCTGCTCTCTCTGAGGAAGGAATTAGGCGACAGAGCTAGAGTCCGGAGCGTCGGTGTTACCGGCAGCGGTCGCAGTTTCATCGGTGCTATGATCGGAGCAGATGTTGCTATAAATGAGATCTCAGCACAAGCACGAGCCGCCCTTAGGATCGATCCCAAAGTGGATACCTTGATCGAGATCGGCGGCCAGGATTCGAAATATGTCCGGTTCGCAAACGGCACGGTGGTGGATTTTGAGATGAACAAAGCCTGTGCAGCCGGAACCGGATCGTTCTTGGAAGAACAAGCATCACGTTTAGGGATTCAGATCGAAGATGAATTTTCAGACATAGCCTATGCGTCGCGAAAACCTGCGGATCTTGGTACCCGCTGTACGGTCTTTATGGAGTCAGATCTGATACATCACCAACAGAATGGTTTACAGACACAGGATCTGGTAGCGGGTTTGGCGTATGGAGTCGTACTCAACTATCTCGAAAATGTCGTGGGATCACATCCCATCGGGGACAACATTCATTTCCAGGGAGGAGTCGCCTCCAATGGGGCGGTGATCGCAGCCCTGGAAAACCAGATCGGAAAAAAGGTGACCGTCTCCCCCTTTCACCAGGTGACCGGAGCCTGGGGTGCAGCCCTTTATGCTCAGGATAGATGGCAGGAGACTGAAACACGATTCAAGGGCTTTGACTTCGATCTCCACCTAACAGACATGAGTGTTTTCAACTGTCAAGGTTGCTCGAACGTCTGCCGTATAACCTGTCACTCGAGGGGAGACGCCGACACGGTTCATTTTGGGGGGATCTGTGACCGCTATGAATCGGCAGGGAGACAAGCCCTCTTCAGAAGCACACCCGATCTTCTGGAAAAACGCCAGGAGCTGATGTTGGCATATGCACAAACGGGTGCGGTTTCTGAAGAAAATATTCAGGCAATCGGGATGCCGCGTGCGCTTTTTTTCTATGACCATTTTCCCCTGTGGTATACGTTCTTGCAACAGATTGGATTTCGAGTGGTCCTGTCCTCCGCTTCAGATCATGATCTCTATTATCGGGGCCTTTGTGAAACCCAATCCGATTCCTGCTTACCCGTAAAAATGCTCTACGGCCATGTCCTTGACCTGATCGCTCAGGGCATCGAAACAATTTTCCTGCCGAATGAGATCGAGCTGCCTCACGAGCGTGACGATCTGAAACGCTCCTACAACTGTCCCTATATGCAGGGTTCGCCCTATATGATGCGCGCTGCCTTCACGGGCCGTGCCCGTTTTATCACACCGGATGTATACATGGCCGGAAGTCGCGAGAACCTGCTGCCGGTCATGGTGGAAACCGCCCGGAAGATGGGCATCCCCAGGAAAACAGCCTTATGTGCTGCCAAAGCAGCACGTCAGGCTCAAGAGGATTTCCGGAACGAGCTCAAAAAAACAGGCAGAGCAGTTCTGAAGAAACTAAACCGGAACCGGACGGTTATTCTGATGGGCAAACCCCACCATCTTTTTGACACCGGGCAGAACATGCATCTCGCTAAAAAACTGCGAAAGCTCGGGGTGACAGCGATCCCCTATGATTTCCTTCCCCTTTCCGAAGTCACACTCCCGGATGTCTTTGCGAATGTGGTCTGGAAGAATTCACACGACCTCCTGCGGGCTGCTATTTTGGCCTAACAACTCGGTCTGCCCACCATCATGCTCACCAACTTCGGATGCGGCCCGGATTCATTTACTCTCCAGTATATCGACGAGGTCCTGGCCGGACACCCTCACTTGGTGGTGGAAATCGACGATCACAGTTCGGATGCGGGCCTGATCACCCGGCTCGAAGCCTTTCTCGATACACTCACAACGCCGGCAAGAACCAGTCTTCAAGACTTAGAGCCTGGCTTGGAAACACTGACAGCACGCAGCGGTCCCTCGAGAAATCAGATGATGCCCTCCGAGGAACTCCGGCGCACTTTGGACGGCCGCAAGCTGTACTTCCCTTATGTCAGCCCCGGCATGAGCGAGATCCTGAAAGCCGCCATTCGCTCAGTGGGTATCGATGTGGAAATACTGCCGCCTCCGGATGGTCGGACCGAAGAGCTCGGGAAAAAATATGCTCTGGGTTCCGAGTGCCATCCTTTTATCGTGACTCTGGGAGATTTTGTAAAACTCACCGAGCAGCCGGATTTCGATCCGGCTAAAAGCGCAGTCACCATATTCAACTATGACGGCGCCTGCCGTTTAAGCCAGTACACGCTGGGACACAAACTGGCCTTGAAAAAACTGGGATATGAAAACGTTCCGGTGATCGGTCCCATCATCTCGACCAGGCGCGATGAATTCAGCAGGCTGTTCGGCCTGCGCTGCACCATGGCCCTGTGGAAAGGCTGGTTGGCGGCCGAGGTCTTGGAACGACAGCTTCTAGCCACACGGCCTTATGAGAAAACGCCGGGTTCGACGGACAAGGCCTATTTAGATGGGATTCATCGCATCGCCCATGTCCTTGAGTGTTCTTCCGAGTTTCTTCCCCACGCTGAAACCAAACTATTTAAAACCGTTAAGGCCGAGGTGGCCGGCATCAAGGCGATACCTGTTAACAAACAAAACGGCAGGCCTAAGATCGGGATCCTGGGAGAATTTTACACAGTTTTGAACTCATGGGCCAACGCCGACCTGTTTAAACAGCTGGAAGACCTGGGAGCGGAAGTAAAAACACATGGGATCGCTGCTACCAACTTCTTCCTTTTGTTTGCGGAGCACTATCATGCCCAAGAGATGCGTCGAAAACGGAGGCCCCTGGCGGCAGCGTTCTATTCCCTCCGCCGTCACTGGATGGTGAAATGGGCGGATGCTTTGGAGGATCTGCTGGATGGATCCTCCGGGGACGTCCGACTTCTGCATTCAGGCCAGATCATGCAGGATATATCCGAACACATCCACTCCGACATCGATCCCGTGTCAACTGCCTTTGTAGCCCGTTTCCTCGATTTCACCCGAAAAGGCGTCGCGGGTATCAACTATGTCATGGTGCTCAACTGCATGCTCAGCAACATGACCCTGCCCATCTTCCGCCGCATCGCCGCACAAAACCAAAACCTCCCCCTCCTCGCTACTCCCTATGACGGACTCAAACAGACAAACACACGTACCCGTTTGGAGGCATTCGTAGAACAGGTACAGGGATTTCAGGGACGCTATTTGTAAAAGCGGGAACTGAAGAAGATTCCCACGCCTTTAGCTCCCCGTCCAAAATGGAACGAGATACCGATCCTATCCAAGCTTAAGATCCATAACCGGGTTCTTTTTTTGCCCCCGATACCCACGCCGACCTCCCAAATACTTCCCAGGTTGATGGGATTCTCATCCGAGTGGAATAGATATTCGATCCCTTCGATCAACCAGTAATTGATAATATGAGCCTTCAAAAACAGCGGATGATCCTGGAAGGACAGTTTTCCTAGAGGGATGTGTCCTTCGAGTCCATTCATCAAAGTGATGATATCTTCAGTACGATCCTTATTGGAAGTGTAGCCGGAAAAGACCAGCCCGTTAAGAAGGTAGAGGTCAATATGGCCCGGCGTGAATTTAAAACGGCTTTTGATATCAGCGCCATAGATCCAAGCCGTTTCACTTTCCTCTTCC
>JAUWSR010000238.1 GCA_030609975.1 Acidobacteriota bacterium
GCCCCAGTGCCAGAAACCGTTTTCGGTGAGTCCTGGTTGGATGCCCCAACCCCATCCCCAAAAAATATGTTCATCCAATTCGGTTTGTCCCCATTTAGTGGCTTGTGCCTGCGGAGATATCATTTCTGAGATCGCTTCCGGCTTTAGGACTGTTTCGTTCAGAATGGCACACAAAAAAGTGGCGTAATCGGTTGGTGTCGTGAGCAAACTGGCTCCCCCATTGGGCTGTGTGGTTTTGCGCAGTTGCAGGGCCTGGCCGTGACGGTCGTGTCCGCAGGCGCCGTTTTCTGCATAGAGATCGTTCCAGACATAACTGGTTCGATTCATTCCCAAAGGTTCAAAAATGGTCTTTCGAGCAAACTCGTCCAGGTTCTTTCCTGTGATCTTTTCGACCACACGGCCTAGATAAAGAAAACCTTCACCGGAATATCCCCACAGGCTGCCCGGCTCTCGAATGAACCGGTTTCCCCAATTGGGCAGACCTGAGGTGTGGGAGAGAATCAGACGCGTGGTGAGTTTTTTGTAGCGTTCGTCCTTAGCCAATTTTGGATAGGGGAGGTATTCGAACATGGGCCTATCTAGATCCAACTTGCCTGATTCGACAAGCTTGAGAGCTAGGGCAGCGGTAATAGTCTTGGTAAGTGACGCCGCTTCGAACATGGTGTTCTCATCGATGGGTTCGCCGGTGTCCGTGCTGCGCACACCGAATGCTCTGGTCCAAGAGATGTGGCCGTCTTCAATGAGTGCAATGGAAAGCCCTGGAACTTCTGCCAATTCCATGAGCTTGGTTATCTCTGCTTCAAGGGGGTGTACAGCCTCCTGAGGGGCTTCAGAATTATTGGAAGTCGAACAAACGATCAAACCCGATATGAGAATTATAAGAATCAAGACACGTTTCATGACTGAGCTCCTTTCAGGTCGGATATTATTCTAACCATGAATTTCTAATAATAAATACGTCACAATATAGAAACAGTTCCCATAATTTCATGGCCTATCATTACTAAAGTGAGAGTTATAAGAGAGAGTCCCTGCCCGTTTGAGCCGCATGAGGGTGAGAGGTTGCTGTTTGACAAGGCAATGGCCCCTTTGATATACAAGTTCTGATTTCAGAGAGAAACCCTGATGAATAAAAGAGCCTTTGATGTTGTCTTGGTCGGAATGGCGCTTTTCGCCATGTTTTTTGGTGCGGGGAACCTGATCTTCCCTCCGTATATGGGATTTTTGTCGGGCTCGGTTTGGTCCTTGGCCCTCTTGGGATTTTTGATTACCGGCATAGGTATGCCCCTGATGGGGATCATTGCTGCCGCCCGGGCCGGAGGCACTATCGAACATTTGGCTGGACGAGTGGGACCAAGATTCGCTAGAGTCTTGAGCATCGTGGTCATTCTGGCCATAGGACCGCTGCTCGCCATTCCGCGAACGGCTGCTACAACCTTCGAGATGGGATTCCGCCCCAGCCTCCCTTGGGTTTCACCCGTTGTCGCTTCCATCATCTTTTTTACGATCACCCTTATTTTCTCGCTTAACCAATCCACAGTCGTGGACAAGATCGGAAAATTTCTAACCCCTTTCCTATTAGTGACCTTGGTATGGATCATACTCAAAGGCGTTCTTTCTCCCATCGGGCCTTTGACAGAGGGGATTGTTGAAAATCCCTTCTCGAGCGGCTTTAGGGAGGGTTACCAGACAATGGATGCCATGGCTTCCATCGTCTTTGCTGAGATCATCATTGCTGCGTTGATATTCAAAGGATACAAAAATGTGCGTGATCAAGTGAAACTGGCTTCTTTTGCTGGTTTGATCGCGGCGACCGGTTTGGGTCTTGTGTATGGGGGCTTGATGTATTTGGGAGCCACTTCTCGCACTCTATTTGCAGCGGATATCGAGCGGACTACCCTGCTCATCAATATCGCCTATGGCATTATGGGAAACGCGGGCAAGGTCGCCCTGGGGCTGGCTGTTTCCTTGGCCTGCTTAACGACTTCAATTGGACTGACGGCAACTGTGGGGGATTATTTCAACGGTATCAGCAAGGGAAAACTTAGATACAAACCCATCGTTATCGCTACTGTTCTTTTCAGCGGTGTATTTGCTACGGTCGGTGTCACCAAGATCGTTCAGATCGCTGTCCCTCTTCTGGTCATGGTGTATCCCGTTGCCATCATCCTGATCATCCTGACGATCATCGGGAGAAGAGCGATACACAGAGTTGTCTATACAGGGGCTGTTATCGGAGCGCTGGCTACCAGTGTGTTCGATGCTTTTACTGCGGCCGGCTTGCCCATCACACCTATCAACGATCTCCTTTCCTACATCCCCCTGGCCCAGGCTGGATTTCCCTGGATCCTGCCGGCGGTTATAGGTGGAATGATCGGCGGTGTTGTCAAAGGCCTAGAAAAAGGCTAGCTTGGTTCAATTTCCGGTTCTAAATTTCTGAAGCCTCCAGTAGGTGAGGGAGCGCCAGGCCCATTCAATAGGGCCAAAGCGGAAATACTTCAGCCAGAGGGGAGACAGGATGAGCTGAAGGATCCAGATCCCGAACACGATCAGGATCTGGCCGGTGCGCTCCACACGGCCGTAGAGTCCGAAACCGTGGCCGTAGAACAAGGTCGTGCAGATGAGGCTTTGAACCAAATAATTTGTAAAGGCCATACGGCCGGCAGCTGCAAAGGCAATAGCGATCTTACTCAGGACTGCTCTTTTACAGAACAGCATCACCAAACCAATGTATCCGAAAGCCACAAGCATGCTGCCCCAGTAGTTGAATTGAGAACCCAGGTACATCGAGTATTTAAAATCCCAGTTTGCGTGGAAATTACGCAGGATACCGAAGATAATGAGGGGAAGACCTAAACCGAAGCCGGTCAGGAACATGTTTCGGTAGAACTTTTTGTTTCGTTGTGCCGAGAGAACTCCCCATTTATAAAGAGCCATGCCGATCAGCATCAAGCCGCCTGCTCTCCAACTGGTGTGGATCAGAAAGATGAAGGTTTGGAAAATAAGCGACCCGGGGATCCGGTAGACCATCTGAGCCAGCCAACTGCCGCGGTAGGCCGCTAATTCTGCCGTAATAGCCACTTTGCTGGGCTGCCAATAATCCAAATTTCCCTGGATTGCCTGCTCAGGCCAGTAAGGAATGCTCAGGCCAAAAAATATATAGAGAATGGAACCGATCGCTACCAGTGTTAGGCCTATAATCAAGAGTCTTTTAGGCGGAAGTTTCCGAAGGAAGTAAACGGTCAGGGCACACAGCGCATAAGTGACCAGGATGTCTCCGTACCAGATCAGATAAGCATGCATGAGACCGATGACCAAAAGCCAGAAGGTGCGTCTGTAATGAAGGCTTGCAGGGCTATGTCCTTTTTCTCCCGCTCTTTGCGTGAACAGCACGATTCCTGCGCCGAACAGGATCGAGAACAGCCCCATGAACTTCATGTCCGCAAACAGGTGACTGAGAGCCCAGATCCACCTGTTAAATCCTGAAAGGTCTCCGTAGGCTGTTGGATTCAAATAGGCCGCTCCGATCATGGAATAGCTTTGAATATTCATGATCAGGATGCCCATAACGGCGAATCCCCTCAGGATATCCAACGAGATGATCCGCTCCTTGGCTGTGACCGGAGCGGCTTTGTCTGACGTTTTGTTCATACGGCCTCCTTTTATGTTCATGGATTTTTCATGAGATGATCATGCATTTGATTACGGATAGATCAATTCGGAAAAATCCGGCTCTATTTTGTGATGGCGAAAAGGTGCCTACGTGCTCGAATAAAAAGTGTTTTTCCTGAGATGGCAGGTGAGGCCATGCATATCTCACCCATTTTGTTGGTCGCCAGATGCTCGTATTTGGGTCCGGCCTTTATAACGTGGATGTTGCCGAATTCATCACTGAAATACAGTTTTCCATCTGCAGCCACAGGAGAGGCCGAATATGAGCTGATGTCCCCACCTATCTTTTCCCGGTACATCTCCTCTCCGGTCTCAGCATGGTAACAGCCCAAAACACCGCTGTTGTTCCCCACATAGAGATAGTCTCCGTATACAAGAGGCGTAGGTTGGTAGGCACCTTGTCTGGGGTAAAACCAGGGGATGAATTCGTTGGATTTTTCGTTTCTTTCCAGAGTGATATCACCTTTTGCTTCCAGTTTGACAGCATAGATGGGGCGCATCCGGCCGTGGGCGTTGGTTATGAAGATCAAGCCATGGGAGATGATCGGAGTTGGCACCGGGACATCACCTCCACCCCGCATCCACCATATTTCCTTGCCTGTTTTCAGATCATAGGCGCCGATGTGCCGGTACCCGTTTACAAAAATCTGAGAATATTCCCGGGTTTTGTAAACAGTCGGGGTTCCCCAATTGGGGCCTTCATCACGCAGCGTACGCCACACATCTTTACCATCTTTTAGGTTTAGCGACGCCAAAAAAGACTGGTTGTTGACATCGCATAGCACGATCACTTTGTCCTCATGTAAAATGGGAGAGCTGCCGAAGCCCCATTGGATATCGGGTTGGTCAAACGCTCCGGCGTCCAGGTAGCCCAGGTCTCTTTTCCACAGAAGCTTACCCTCCATGTCATAGCAGTAAAGACCTTGAGAACCGAAGAAAGCCAGAACATGTTGGCCATCGGTGGTCGGCGTGCTGTTGGCATGACTGGACTTGATGTGTCGAGCCACTTTGGGCTTGCCGCTGTAGGCGGTTTTTTCCCACAGTATCTTCCCGCTTTTTTTATCTAAGCAGTACAGCCGGTAGTGGTGAGTGTAATCCTCCGGATTGTCTGGACTTTCTCCATAACGCCCGACTTTTAGATAGGCTTCTTTGCCTTCTCCCACGGCCGTGGTTACAAAAACCTTATTCCCCCATACCACAGGAGAAGAATGCCCCAGGCCGGGTATGGGAGTTTTCCAAAGGATGTGGGTTCCTTTCTCGACGTCCCACTCGAGGGGAAGATCCTGGTCCATGGCGATGCCTGTTGCCCGCAGTCCGCGGAATTGAGGCCAATTATTCGTGGCAAAGGGAACCTTGATCTCCTGTGCGCCCAGGAAACAGGTCAGGGCCCCCAACAGGATGCCGGGGAGGATACAGCTTAAATTAAACGCTTTCGCGATTTTGTTTGAGTTCTTCATGGCATTTCCTCTTTTATACCCTAAATACGGTATAAAATGAAAAAAGATTTTTTATCTTCTCTAGATATTATAAATGGAATTCATGTTTGACACATTCTCATTCCCTCCATATTCTATAATCTCAGGATCTCCCGTATTTTAAGGAGGTAGCTATGAAAAACGCAAGGCTATATCTAAGTCTTTTCGTAAGTGTCGTCTGTTTGAGCTTTCTCATACAAGCCTCAATTCTGCAAAATGAGGAGCCGAGTTTTATTTCCCAGGTTATAGAGGAGCTCCAAAAGGAAATCCCGAAATGGCTTAATGAGCAGGATATACCGGGAGCTGCAGTGGCTGTGGTGGATGATAAAAGTATTCTCTGGACACATGTCTATGGGAACACCCGTCGCAATGGGGGGAGTGCTGTTGATCCTGAAACACTGTTCAGCATTCAATCCATGTCCAAGAGCTTCACTGCACTGGGTGTGCTGATGGCGGTTCAGGAGGGTTTGTTGGAGCTGGATATCCCCATCACGGAATATCTGCCGGATTTTACGATAAACAGTCATTACGAGGACTCACCTGAACGGAAGATGACACTTCGGCATCTTTTGGCTCATCGAGCCGGCTTTACACATGAAGCCCCTTTGGGTGGGAACTATGATGATCGGCCCCACACATTTAACGAACATATCCTCAGCATCAACGACACCTGGCTTCGTTATCCTGTTGGATACCGTTACAGCTATTCCAATTTAGGTATCGATCTAGCCGGCTATATCCTGCAGGAAAAAGTGGGCATGCCCTTTTGGGAGTACATCCGGACAAGGGTCCTTGAACCCCTGGGCATGGATCAAAGCTCCCTCGATTTTGAAAAGATAAAGCTGCATAGGAACCGTGCCACGGGCCATATCTCTCCCAAGCAGGATATCGATGGTGGTATCCC